>JASFVG010000199.1:0-8427 GCA_050049955.1 Anaerolineae bacterium
GATGCTGGAGCTGAGCGGGCTGGACCTGCAGCTCACTGCCGCCCCGGTCTCGAACCCAGAGATGGAAGAGGCAAGGGCGGTGATAGCGATCCACGACGTGACCCACCTCAAGGCGTTGAACCGCATGAAATCCCGCTTCGTCTCCAACGTGTCTCACGAGCTGCGGACGCCGATCGCCACGATCAAGCTGCTGGCGCATCTGATGGAGCAGCAGCCGGAGCGATGGGAGGAATACCTGGGACCGCTCATCCGGGAGGCAGACCACCAGGCTAGACTAGTCCGGGGTATCCTGGAGATGTCACGCGTGGACGCTGGGCGACTCGAGCTTCGCCCTAGCCCGACATCCTTGAACCATCTGGCCGAAATAGCAGTCAGCAGTCACCAGGCCCAGGCGGAGGAACATGGACTGACACTGACTTATTGCTCGGGGGACTGCGACCCCATCGCGCTTGCAGACTCGCAGTGGATGACTCAGGTTATGAACAACCTGATGTCGAATGCCATTCGGTATACGCTGGCGGGCGGCGAAATCACGGTGGAGACCGGCATACAATACGCCGAGGGGCGTTCGTGGGCCACGGTAACCGTCTCAGACACGGGCATTGGAATCCCTGCGGATGAACTGCCGCACGTGTTTGACCGGTTCTTCCGAGGCGAGGAGCCGCGCACGATGCAGATCTCGGGGACTGGCTTGGGATTGGCCATTCTTAAGGAGATCGTAGAACTCCATGGCGGGCAGGTGACGGTAGAGAGTCAAGTGGACCAGGGCAGCTCCTTCAGAGTGTGGTTGCCCCTTGAATCCCAGCGGCAATCAAGCTCGCCGAGCGGGTGACTTGGACTGTGCGGGCAGCACGTGGCCTCCATTTCGGACTGACGATGGAGATCACAAGAGAATGCGGCGCCGCAACCAACGGTGTGGAGCGCCGGCTGTAAGGAGATGGCATGAGCGGACAATCCATCCTGTTGGTCGAGGACCACAGGTCGATGTCACAAGCCATCAAGAGCATCCTTGAGGGCGAGGGCTACACGGTCCATACGGCCTCGGATGGCGTTGAGGCACTGGAGCTCATGGGCGAATCCGTGCCCGACCTCATCCTGGCAGACATCATGATGCCAAGGATGGATGGTTTCGCGCTCTACGAGGCGGTTCGCGCGCGCCCAGAGTGGATAATGATCCCGTTCGTCTTCCTGACCGCCAGATCGGAAAGGGAGGACAAGCTGAAGGGGAAGCTGCTAGGCGCCGAGGACTACATCACCAAACCCTTCGACGCAGAGGAACTGATTGTCAGCGTCCGCTCCCGCCTAGGTCGTGCTTCTGCGATCCGGCAGGCGTCTGAGGCATCCTTCGACAAGCTTAAGAGCCAGATCGTAACGGTGCTCGGGCATGAGCTACGCACACCGCTTACCTACGTCACTGGCTATACCGACCTGGCCCTGGAGGACGTGGCTTCGCTGTCGCCTGAGGAGGTCGAGGACTTCCTCAACGGCATCAAGACTGGTGTCGATCGGCTCAATCTATTGGTGCGAGACCTGCTGCTGCTGGTGCAGATCGACTCCGGACGCGCGGCTGAGGACTTCAAGATCCTGGCCGCAGCGTGCGACGATCTCAACAGACTGGTGGCACGCGAAGTCGAGCAGTTCGCCGAACAGGCAAGACTGCGACGGGTCGCTCTGGAGCTTGACCCAGGTTTCGACATCCCTCCGGTCTGGCTGTGTGAGCCTTTCTTTGCGGACGCCCTCGGCCGCCTCATCGACAATGGGATCAAGTTCTCGACGGGCACGACGCGGCAGGTCAGAGTAAGCACCAGAGCAAGCAGTGGCTGGGTCCGAACCGCAGTGTCGGACCGGGGCGGGGGAATCCCGAGTGACCAGATAGCCCACGTTTTCGAGCGCTTTCGACAGATCGACCGCGGCCGGCAGGAGCAGCAGGGCGTGGGACTGGGGCTGGCTATAGCTGATGAGTTGATCCGGCTGCACGGAGGTCGAGTAGCGGCTGAGAGCACGCACGGGGAGGGCAGCACCTTCACCATACTCCTACCTCGAGCGGAGCGCCAATGACGTCCTCCGAACCCAGCCCGCACGTCGAATCACGCAGCCCACGAGTTAGCGGCCGCGCGGTGCCGGCCGGCGGACTAGGCCTACCTCTTCCGGGTTGCATAGGGATAGCGCGGTCGAAGCACAGGCAACCGGCAGTCATTCGGAGGTCAGCCAAGGTGCGTGCGCACCACTCGGAGTCCAAGCAACTCTTCGCCCTAGCCCCGCGCATCTGGGCCGCCCAGCGGAGCCGGGCCGCCCAGCCTGGCCGTCATTCCGACCGGAGCGAAGCGAAGCGGAGAAATCTCCCGGTCGCAACCAGCGAGATTTCTCGACTCCCTGCGGTCCCTCGAAATGACGAGTTCCTTAGTAGCAGAGTTGACGCCGATTCCGGTCGTCGTCGGTCGCCCGACAAAGGTGGCGAGGGTCCTTCAGTAAGCTTCATCTCGCAAGCGGCAACCGCGGACGCTTCAGGGCATGGTATAATGGGTTCTCCATGAGCGATTTCGTTCACCTTCACGTCCACAGCGAGTACTCACTTCTCGACGGCCTCAGCAGTTGTGCGGAACTGGCCGAACGCGCTGCAGAGCTGGGCATGCCCGCCCTGGCATTGACGGACCACGGCACAATGTATGGCGCGGTACAGTTCTACAAGGCGTGCAAGCGAGCAGCCATCAAGCCCATCATCGGCCTGGAGGCCTACGTAGCGCCGCGAAGACGCCAGAGCCGGCACCCACAGCGAGATCGTAGCCCCTATCACATTATACTCTTGGCGGAGAACAATGTCGGCTACAAGAACCTCATGCACCTGGCGACTGTCGCGCAACTGGAGGGCTTCTACTACAAACCCCGTGTTGACCGCGAGGTCCTGGAGGCCCACAACGACGGCTTGATTGTGCTGTCGGGCTGTGGGTCCTCTGAGCTTGCCCATTGGATCGGCCGGAATCAGCCCGAGAAGGCTCGGGAAGTCGTCGGATGGTACTCAGCCGTCTTCGAAGACCGCTACTACCTTGAACTACAGGATCACGGAATCCCTGATTTAGCTGAGGTCAATACACATCTAGTCGGTCTTGCCAGGTCTTTCGGTCTGCCACTGGTTGCGACGAACGACGTCCACTATGCCCGCCGGGAAGAGGCCACGATCCAGGATGTGCTGCTCTGTATCGGCACTGGTAAGACGGTTACGGAACCGAACCGCATGCGGATGGACGGCGAAAGCTACTACCTGCGCAGCTTCGGGGAGATGGTAGCGCTCTTCCCAGACGCGCCTCAGGCTCTGGCAAACACGTTGGAGATCGCGGAGCGGTGCAACGTTGAGCTGGAGTTTGGGTCCTACCACCTGCCGGTCTTTGAGGTCCCGCAGGGATACGACGCCCAGTCCTACCTCCGTCACCTGTGCGAGCTAGGTCTGGAAGAGCGGTACGAGAAGATCACCCCCAGCATCCGTGACAGACTGAACTACGAGCTGGACGTGATCCACCGTATGGGTTTCGACACGTACTTCCTCATTGTTTGGGATCTATGCCGCTTCTCTCGGGAGCAGGGGATCTGGTGGAATGTTCGAGGGTCTGGCGCTAGCTCCATCGTCGCCTATAGCCTCTACGTGACAAACCTCGAGCCACTCCACCAGAATCTGATATTCGAGCGCTTCCTGAACGAGGGCCGCGTGACGATGCCCGACATCGACCTCGACTACCCAGACGACCAGCGTGAGCACCTGATCCGCTACACGATCGAGAAGTACGGCCACGACCAGGTCGCCCAGATCGTCACCTTCGGGACCATGGGAGCGAAGGCCGCTATACGCGACGCCGGGCGGGCACTCGACTATCCGCTTCCAGAGGTGGACCGCGTGGCGCGCCTCGTACCCGGCGGACCCGGCGTGAAGCTTGATTCGGCGCTCAACGAGGTCTCCGAGCTGCGCAGTTCGTACGCCGAGCATGACCACATCAAGCGCTTGATCGACACCGCGCGCGGCGTGGAGGGAAAAGTCCGTCACGCCAGTACCCACGCCGCCGGCGTCCTGATCTCGGACATCCCTCTCGTCAACTACACCCCACTGCGGCGGCCTACGAGGGGCACAGGCCAGGATCAGATCGGTACCGTCACCCAATACACGATGTCGGAGACGGAGGAACTGGGACTGCTGAAGATCGACTTCCTGGGCCTGGCCACCTTGACGGTGATGCGCGTCGCCTGCGAGCTAGTCCGTAGGCGGCACGGCGTCGATCTCGACCTGTTGACCATCCCCCGAGATGACCCCATCATCTACGAGCTGCTCTCGCGCGGGCACGTGATGGGTGTCTTCCAGGTGGAGGGTCAGGGCATGCGGCGGACCCTGATGAAGATGCAGCCCAAGCAGTTCGAGCATGTCATCGCTACCATCAGCCTCTTCCGACCAGGGCCGATGGAGTACATTGACGACTATATCGACCGGCTTCACGGCAAGAAGGCAGTCACGTATCGTCATCCAAGTCTCGAGCCAATCCTCGAAGAGACCTTCGGGATCATCGTCTATCAGGAGCAAATCATCCGTATCCTGACCGACATCGCGGGCTACACGGCGGCTGAGGCTGACCTCGTCCGTAGAGCTGTGGGCAAGAAGAAGAAGGCAGCGCTGCTTAAGCATAGGGCCAAGTTCACTGAGGGCGCCATGGCGCGGAGCGGTGTGCCCTACGAAACAGCCGGCGCCGTCTTCGACGACATCGAGTATTTCGCCCGGTACGGATTCAACAAGAGCCACGCGGCGGACTATGCGGTCCTCACCTGCCAGACTGCCTATCTGAAGGCCAGGTATCCAGTTGAGTACATGGCCGCCCTGCTGACGGTAGAGCGCAACAACACGGACAAGGTCAGCCAGTTCATCGACGAGTGCCGGCGGCTGGCCATCGAGGTGCCCCCACCGGACATCAACAAGTCAGACCTGGGTTTCAAGATCGAGGACAGGGCGGACGGCACGCCGGAGATCCGCTTCGGGCTGGGCGCAATCAAGAACGTCGGTGAGGGCCCTGTGGAGGCCATTCTGGAGGCTCGCGGCGCCGAGGGTTCCTTCAAGGACCTGGACGATTTCTGTCGCCGAGTGGACCTGCGACAGGTCAACCGCCGGGCGCTCGAGAGCCTGATCCAGGTTGGAACGTTGCGCCCGTTCGGGAAGCGCTCGCAGCTGCTGCCCATCGTCGATCGCATTATGGGCCTGAGCGCCTGCGTCCATCGGGCGCAGGACGCCGGTCAATTGAGCATGTTCGGCGAGTCCACCGGCATCCATCTGGCCGCGGAGGACACGATTCTTCCTGCGGCCGCGAAGGTCGTCGACATCCCCCGCAAGGAGATCCTGGCCTGGGAGAAGGAGCTGCTGGGCGTGTACGTGTCAGAGCATCCTCTCACGCCCTGGTTGACCCGCCTCGATGATGTGCTGACCGGTTCTGTGGGGACGCTCAAGGAGGAAACGAGCGGGGAACAGGTGACCATCGCTGGAACAGTGCAGCGGGTCCACCGGCATAGGACGAAGAAGGGCAACGATATGGCCTTCGTGACCCTCGAGGATGCGCAGGGTAGCTGCGACGTGGTCGTGTTCCCAGGTGTCTGGCGGGAGACAAAGCAGCTCTGGCAGCCGGAACAGATCATCGTAGTCAATGGTAGGGTGGATGCCAGCAGGCGCGACGAGCCGAGCCTAATTTGCAGCTGGGTCAAGCGACCGGAGGAGGTGACCACTGCGTCGATGCCCTCTGGGGGTGAGCGGCATGGCCCGCGGGCGGAGGCTACGGCCCTCCACGATGGAGCGGCGACGGGCGTGCCGACAAGACCGGAACGTAGATCTCAACCGGTCGAGGAGAGGTCAGGTGCTGTAGAGCCTGCAGCTCCGACCCCGCAAACGGTGACGGTCACGCTCAGGCGCACGGAAGAACAGAGCAGGGATGAGGAGAGGCTCCGCAAAGTCCACGATCTCCTGTCCTCGTACGGAGGACATGACCGCTTTGTCATCCGTCTCACCGACGGTTCAAACGGCGGCTTTGAATTGCGGTTCCCCAACAAAGCGACGGACTACTGCCCGGAGCTCCGCAGAGAGCTCTATGCTCTGGTAGGGGAAGATGCGGTACAGGTGGAGCAGCAGGGCGCTTGAGGAGAGTGGGTGTGAAGGGACGAGAACGCGTGGGTGCGGCACTCCGGGAAGCCGGGCTCGATATCGATCTGGTGCGGTTGAGCAAGACGGCTCGGACAGCCCAGTTGGCGGCAGATGCGCTCAACACCTCATTGGGCAGCATCGTCAAATCACTGGTGTTTCTTGCAGACGGGGACCCGGTGTTGGTATTGGTCGCCGGAGACCGTCGGGCTAGCGTGCCGAAGCTCAAGAGGCTGCTGAAGGCACGCCGGGTGATGATCGCGGACGCGGATCGCGTCCGGCTGGAAACGGGTTTCAGCATCGGCGGCGTGCCACCCGTGGGACACGCACAGCCTCTACCGGTTTGGGTAGACGCATCGCTCTCACGCTTTGAGACGGTCCACGCCGCGGCGGGTCATCACCAGGTAGTGTTCCCCATCCCCTATCAGGCTCTGGTGGAGATAACGAATGGCCAGGTGGCTGACGTGACGGAGAGTTAGGCGAGAGTTGCCCTATTGTAGCAGCGGGGACCGAAGGATTCCAAGCCAAGGAGGAGGCTATGATCGACAACGCAAACAAGAAGAAGCTCGGAATCGTCGTCAGCGGTGGCCCTGCCCCCGGGATCAACGGCGTGATCCACTCAGCGACCATCGAGGCATGCACGCACGGCCTGGAGGTTGTGGGGATCTACGACGGTTTCAAACACCTCATGGAGGGCCAGCTGGTCTCCACGCCGCTGACGATCGATGACGTCAGCCGCATCCACTTGAAGGGCGGTTCGATCCTGCGCACCTCGCGGGCGAACCCGTCGCGGGCGGAGCAGTCGCTCAGGCTGTGTGGCGAGGTATTGACAAACGCCAACGTTGGTTACCTACTGGTCATCGGAGGAGACGACACAGCCTACGCCGCCTACCGGGTAGCGCGGTTCGCTCAGGATCATATGGGCGCGGACATCCTGGTTGCGCACGCTCCGAAGACGATCGACAATGACCTTCCCTTGCCAGAAGCCATCAATTCCTTCGGATATGAGACAGCCCGCCAAGTCGGCTCGGAGATCACGATGAGCCTGATGGAGGAGGCCCTCACGGGCCAGCGCTGGTTCATCGTGGTGACCATGGGCCGCAAGACAGGACACCTGGCCCTGGGCATAGGGAAGAGCGCCGGAGCAACCGTCACCCTGATCCCTGAGGAGTGGGAGGGACGCCCGATTCGTATGAAGGAGGTTATCGACAAGTTGCTGGGGTCGGTTGTGAAGCGTCTGGCTGACGGGAGGCCCTACGGCGTGGCGTTGGTCGCGGAGGGCGTGATGGAGCACATGTCCCACCAAGACCTGCGTCAGCTGGAGTACGTTGAGCGCGACGCTTTCGGCAACGTCTACCTATCAGAGATCAACTTTTCGGACATCCTCAAGCACGAGCTGGACAGCGAGCTGGAGAAGCTGGGAATTGGCGTTCGCATCACGAGCAAGGACGTGGGCTACGAGCTTCGCTGTGCAGATCCGATCGCCTACGACATCGACTACACCCGCAGCCTGGGCGAGGCGGCTGTCGCGTTCCTAATGGAGGGCGGAACGAACGCGACGGTCACCGTGCAGGGAACCCGCGTGGTGCCGATCCCCTTTACCGACATGCTGGATCCGGAGACCGGGGTTATGGAGTTGCGGAAGGTCAACATCAACTCCTTCGTCTACCGGTCCGCACTGAAGCTCATGATCCGCCTCAAGCTGGAGGACACGGAGGACGAGGCGCTCCTTGCCAGGATGGCGGATCAGACAAACCTCTCCCTAGAGGGCTTCAAGGCGCGGTTCGGATATCTGCTCGGGCTCGAGCCCCGGCCATTCTAGAAACAGCCGTTAGACGGTTGATTGGGTCTGCAATAGGTAGCCAGCGAATGCCATCGGCAGGATCTCGCAGTCGTGACATCGAGTCGTCTGTCGCCGCCACAAGCAGACTGAGGACCGCTTAAGACGATGAGGAGGCCAGAATGGACCGAATAGCCGTGCTCACGAGTGGTGGCGACAACCCCGGACTCAACCCGTGCATCCGAGCGGTGGTGCGAATGGGCATACACCTGGGCCTGAAGGTGATGGGGATCTATCGTGGCTACGCCGGCCTGATCGGGGGTGAGGTCAAGGAGCTCGACGCCCGGTCGGTCGGGGGCATCCTGGGACGGGGCGGAACCATTCTGGGGACCGCACGCGCGCCGGAGTTCCGAGAGACGCAGGGCCGAAGAAAGGCGCTGCGGATGTTGAACCGTTTCGACATCGACGGCCTGGTCGTCAGTGGCGGCAACGG
>JASFVG010000200.1:0-8399 GCA_050049955.1 Anaerolineae bacterium
CTGCGAGTTAGACATATCTGCCTTTCCTAGATGAGCGGCGGTCCCGGCGGGGTCGAGGGATCGAGCCCGATGAGCGTCCGAACCAGGGTCAGCGCGTAAACGAGCAAGGCGCCACGATATATGTCACTTCAGTGGGGTATCGGACCCTATTATAGCATATGTCATCTGGCGTGTCAACAGACATGTCGATCAGCGCCGCTCGTGTTCAGGGAGAGACCTCGGGAAGGGTCCAACGCCCGATGGCACATGCTCGCCGCGCCTGTAGGCCCACAACTTAACCTGCTGGTTGTTCTCAACCATACTCCCGCTGGGTGCACGAGCAGAACCGGAGCGGGAGCGAATTCGAGCATAGCTCTTCGCTGCTGGCAGCCAGGCACATAGAGGCGCCCATATGAGTAGGCGTCATGCCGCGGATCTCACCGCCCACGAGGTACCGTCTAACCGAACACGCCCGATTCGAGGTGGAGCGGCGTGGCATCTCGGAGACGGACGTCGTGCGTGTACTATCTGCGCCGGAGCCAGCTGATCTGGTTCGACCGGGGAGGATGATCTACCGATCGCGCACAGGTTTCGGGAGGTCTGGGAGAGTCTACCTGCTGCGAGTCTTCGTGGACGTCGCTGGGGCTCGACCCGGGAACCAGCGAAAGTCGTCACAGCCTACCGCACGAGCAAGCTCGAGAGGAATTGGAAGAGTGACCCACGGGAATACGGTATGACAGCGGGACAGACACCCTGACAGTCATCTTCGCCGACTCACCCGTGGTCGAGAGTGACGAGGACAAGCCTGGCACCATTCTGGACTACGCTGCGTCGGGCAATCTGGTCTCCATAGAGATCCTCGATGCATCTCGCAGGGTGGGTCTGCCGACACAGATCGAGTATCAAGTCGTCCCAGCCGATGGGTAGCCGAAGGCCCCCAGGTTCTACAGGACGCTATTGACCACGGACTTCCGTGTCTCGTGAGCTTGACGGCAAGTAGGTGGAGCTGGCGCTTGCCGTGGGCACATGCCCCCTTGCCCTCCCTCGCGGCGGCAGTCCAGCCGTCCCCATCGGGATCCTGCGCCGCAGGCGGCCGAGCAGGTCGCTGAGAGCGGCCTTGCGCTCTGCCCCCCTCTCCTCGCGGGCCGCGGCCCCGGCCCCTTCTGGGCCAACGCCTTCGCCCGCCCAGGAAAGTCCCGGATCGTATGCGGCGACGGCAAGTCGCTCCGACCGTCCGTCGTCGGTTGTCCCCAGGATCACCGAGGAGCTCTGACCCGTGAACCGCCAGAGCCTCCCCGACTCCGACCACCAGCCCACCAGTGCAGCCCTGCGGCTTCGGCCTCCGGGCGAAACCACCAAGCCGAACGATGTTCGGCCAGACGCCCTGCCTTCCCACCCTCCAGGAGAAAGAAACGCCGCGCAACGTGGTTCAGAATGCGGAGCTGGGGCTCGTCGCCGCCGGCAACGCCGGCTTCGATCGGGATGGCAACTGGAGGGTGAGGATTGGCGGCTCTGGAGACCTGCTTATCGAGGCCAGGGACAGCGGCTCTTGGCTGCGCCTTGCCAACTGGACGGCACCGGGGAGCTGAAGCCCACCTCTATCGAACGAGACCCTGGCTCAAGACTCAGTGCGGCTCGATGATCGCGTGCTTCCAACGCCAGTACATTGGACCGCGTATGGCCGAACCCTTCACCCACGGCTTGATGAGCATAGGGTGATGGTCATACGCGATGGGGATGACCGGAGCTTCCCGCATCAGGATGCGGTCTGCCCGGCCGTATAGCCGGATCCTTTCCGCTTGGTCTGTGACCTCCAGGGTGCGCTCGATCAACTCGTCGTAGGTCGGATGGCGCCACGTGGTCTGTAGCCTGATGGGCACCCTCAGGAAGTAGTCAGGATCAGGATAGCTGAACTTCCAGCCCGTCAGATGCAAGGGCGGGAATTGCCTGCTTATCAGCGAAAGGTACTCTACCCAATCCACTGCGCTGACCGAGAACTCCACGCCGAGCACGTCGAACCAATTGGCCACCATCGCCCGCATCAGCGGTTCACGGCTGATGGGTGACACCGCCTCCACATCGGGGAATCCCCTGCCGCCAGGATACCCGGCCTGATCAAGAAGCTGCTGCGCCCGAGCGGGATCGTGCCGCGCCCCGATCCCAGGCGTGTGGCCCGGCATCCCCGGGGGCACTAAGCCCCCCGTTGCAGCAACGCCGCGGTCTCCCAGTACTGCATCCATCAGAGCCTGGCGGTCGAGAGCCAGGGCGAAGGCCCCCCTCACCCGCTGGTCGTCGAAGGGAGGACGCGAGACGTCAAACACAGCATACAGGTTTGCACCCGTAGGGACAAGGACGTACTCGGAAGGCAGCTCCTGCCGGACGCCCTCGCGAAACGACCAGGGTGCCGACGCCAGGGATGCGATGTCGAGCTCATCAGCCCGATACCCCTCCCAGCCCGTCCTCCAATCGTCCGAGGTTATGAGCCCGATTTCCACCCGCTCCAAGTTGCCGGATACACGCCCATGATACTCGGCCCGCCTGGTCAAGACGACCGCCTCGTCCGGGCGCCAGGATTCTATCCTGAAAGGACCATTGGTCACGATGCATTGCGGACCTGCCCACGCATCGCCGTGGGCACGCACGGCGTGGCGAGGCACCGGATATGCAACAGAGGCCGATACCAGGTGCAGGAAATAGCTCGCCGGTCTCTCCAGCGTCACCTCTAGCGTCCAGTCATCGGGCGACCGGATGCCCACTGAATCGCCGTCGGGGGTTCGCCCCTGATGATAGTCGCTGGCCCCCTGAACGGCATACCACAAGCGGGCGGTGCGCGAGCAGGTCGCCGGGTCCAGGATGCGCTTCCACGCAAACTCGAAGTCCCGCGCCGTGACCGCCACGCCGTCGCTCCACCGGACATCTTCCCGCAGGTGGAACACGTACTTGCGGCCGCCTTCCATCACCTCCCACCGTTCGGCGACATCCGGCAACACACCCAACTCGGGTGTGAGTTCCAGAAGGCCGCTGAAGAACTGATCGAGGAAGCATTCTGAGGAGACGTCATCGGCCAGGGTGGGGTCGAGTGTGGTTGGTCCGCCCATAGCAGTCCTCAGAGCATGCGGCGCAACTGTCCCCGAGACGGCGGCCCCCCTGCTCGCTTGTCGCTGCAGGGCAAAGGCCTCGTCGTAGGCCTCGCGAGACCGCTCGAAGTCAAAGGCCGAGTGATGGGTCAGGCCCAGCTTCATCAGGACGTCTGCCGCCCCCGAGGAATCCCCCAGCGCCTTCAGCAAGGCCAGCGCTCGCTGATAGGCATCAATCGCCTGCTGGTGGGCATAGACGCGCCGCGCCCGGTCGCCGGCCTGCACCAGCCATTTTGCTGCCTCCTCACTGCGCTCCGCGAGTTCCAGGTGGTCGGCGATCAGAGCGGTGTACTCGGAGACTCGCTCTCCCGCCTGTTCCATCAGCCAGTCGGCGGCCAAGCCATGGTACACTTTCCTCAACCGTTTGAGCACACTGCCGTACGTGGCCTCGCGGAGCAAGGCATTCTTGAACACGAACTCCTGCGACCCCGCGAAGGCGGAGGTCTCCCGCTGGAAGACCATCTCCCTGCCGCGCAAGGCGCTGAGCGTACCGAGCACCTCTTCTCCAGGGAGCCGGTGGCTCGAATGTTCATTGATGCGCAGCACGGCACCGTCCCAAAACAACCTTCCCACCACCGAGGCCTGCTGCATCACCGCGCGCTCTTCCGGGGGCAGGCCGTCCAGGCGCGCCTGCAGCACTCCGCTCAATGAGGCGGGTACCCTCGCTGCCGCAACACGTGCCTTCTCAACGTGCCACTGGTCCTCACCGGCGACGATCAAGCCGTCCTCAATGAGCATCTTGATCAGCTCCTCGAGGAAGAACGGGTTACCCTCGGCGTTCTGCACCAGGAGGTCCCGCAGGGAGTCGGGCACGGAGTCCGCCCTCTGCAGAATCTCATCAACCAATCGTCGCGAATGCCGCTTGGATAGGCGCCGCAAGGGCACTCGCTGATGATACGCCTGGCCCTCGCCCCAATGAGGCCGCCGCTCGAAGAGCGAAGGCCGGGCGGTCGAGACGATGGTCACCGGCATGGAGACCAGTCCCAGCGCCAGGTCATTGAGCACGTCGAGCGAGCTATCATCCGCCCAGTGCAGGTCTTCGAGAAGCATCACAACGGGCGACTGCCCACCAAGAGCCGCGAAGTAGTCCACCAGGTGCGACACTGCCCCCTCGCGCATCTCTTGCGCTTTGTCAGTGACGCCTCCCAAGTAAGTACTGTCCTCCAGTCCAAAGCCCACCAGGTGGCCGATGAGGTGCGCGGCCATGCGACTGCTCTCGCCGGCCTCCAGGGCCGCGCCGACGCCCGCCTCCAGCTTCTCGCGCACAACCGCCATCCGGTCGCTCTCGCGGATCTCAAAGCGGAAGGCGATGAGGTCACGGATCAAGGCGTAGGGGAGGTTCTGCGTCTGCTGGCGTGCGCGCCCCTTGAAGTAGAAGAACAGCTCGGGCTGCACCTCAGACCACAAGTCGAACTCATGAAGCAACCGCGATTTGCCGACACCGGCCTCGCCGACGACGGTCACCATCTGCAGCTCGCCGTCCTCTACCGCCGTGTAGAAGGCGTCCTGCAGGCGGCTCAGCTCGGATTCCCTTCCGATCATGCGCGTCTCAATGCCCTCTACCCCGCGCGTCGGCTTGCGGAACGCCCGTGGCTTGGCGCGCCGGACCAGGTAGGTCTGAACCGGCTCTGCCTTTCCCTTCACCCGCAGGGGTGCTTGTGGCAGCACGTCGAACACCCCACGTACGTGCCGGTAGGTGTCGTGGGTGATCAGGATCCCGCCTAGGGGCGCGTTCTGCTCCATCCGCGCGGCCAGGTTGATGGCATCGCCCATCGCCGTGTACTCCACCCGCAGGTCGGAGCCCACCTCGCCGACGACGACAAGGCCTGTGTTGATCCCCACCCGCACGTTGAAGCCCTCGATGCCGCGCTCGGCCTCCAGCTTCTCTGCGTAAGCCCGCGCGCCTTCCACGATCTCCAGCGCCGCCCGACAGGCCTGCTCCGGGTCGTCCTCGTGCGCGATCGGCGCCCCGAAGAACGCCAGGATCGCGTCCCCCATCAGGCGGGCCAGCGTCCCCTCGTAACGGTACACGGGCGCGATCAGCACGTCGAAGGCGCCATCCATGATCTCCATCACATCCTCGGGGTCGAGCCCCTCTCCCATCGCGGTCGAGCCCTTCACATCGGAGAACAGGATCGTCACCACGCGGCGCTCGGCCTGCACCTGACCGCGCGTCGCGAGCAGCCGCTCCGCGAACGCCTTCGGCACCAGGCGCTTCAGGCGCTCTGCCTTGGTGTCCCCTGCAGCACCCTCTTCGCTCGGCTCCGGTGGCGGCGCGCCCACCCGCGCACCACACCCGTCGCAGAACCTGGCAGAGGCGGGCAACTCAGTGCCACATTGAGGGCAGACCACTACCAGCCTGGCGCCGCAGTTCACGCAGAACTTGGCGAGTTCACGATTAGCGGCGGTGCATTCCGGACAGTTCATGCCCGCAACCCCGTCATCTTGGGAGTCACCGCTGCCTGCTCATCGATCATAGTCCATGCCCGATCCTCGGACGTCCAAAGCCAACCCTCCCGCTCCCCGTCAATGCGGCTCGATGACCACGTCCTGCCAAACCGACATCGTGACGGCCGACGCGGGGTACTTGCGCACCCAAGGCTTCACTAGGATCTGCCTGCGCATGTGGAAAGCGGGCATGATCGGCGCCTCCTGCACCACGATTCGGTCCGCTTCTCGGTACAGCTGGATTCGCTCCTCCTGGTCCATCGCGCGCCTGGCCTTCTCAACTAACCTGTCGTAATTGCTGTTTCGCCACCCTGTCAGATCCCACGGGAACCCGACCCTTAGGAAGTTGTCAGGGTCTGGATAGTCCGCCCCCCATGCCCAGATCCACAGATTTGGCGGCTCCTCGTTGCTCATCCGCTCAACGAATGTCACCCAGTCTAGAATCCTCCACGTGGTCTCAATCCCTAAGATTTCCCGCCAATGCTCACGCAACCACTCAACTGCGGTGGTCGAGACCCCAAGGGCAACGCAGTCCAAGGCCGGAAAGCCACCGCCGCCAGGGTGTCCAGCCTCTGCCAGCAACTGACGCGCTTCCTCGGGTTGGTAGGGCAGGCCGATGCCCGGTGAATGACCGGGCATGCCAGGCGGGACAAATCCACCCAATGCAGGGAAGCGCTGCCCCAAGTGGGCCACGTCTGCGAGCGTCTCCCGATCACTGGCAAGGACAAATGCTCTGCGCACCCGCAAATCCGCCAACGGTGGCTGGCGTACATTGAAGCCTAGGTAGATTGTTGAGAGATCGGGTCCCACCACGCACTCATTAGCTCGCCGTTGGCGTGCGTGCTCCACAAGCGCGGGTGGGAAGTACGTGGTGTCTAGGACGTCCAACTGATCGGCCTCGTAGCTCTCCAGTAGGCGCTGCTTGTTCGTAGGATCCACGAACACCAATTCTACGCGGTGCAGGTTGCCGGCGAATCTGCCCCGATACCCCGGGCTCCGCTCCAATACCATCGACTCCCCTGGATGCCAGGCCTGCAGCCGGAAGGGCCCGTTAGTCACAAGGTTGTCCGCATCGGCCCAAGCCTCACCATGAGCCCTCACCGCATGCCGGGGCAATGGATAGGCCGCACTGTGGGACATCAGTTGCAGGAAGTAGCCCGCTGGTTCCTCCAGCTCAAGCACCAACGTCCACTCGTCTGAAGCCCGCACACCTATCGCGTTAGGATCGGAAATCTCGCCCTGATGGAACTGCCTGGCACCCTTCAGGTCATACAGGAAGCTGGCGTTATCAGACGCACTGGCCGGATCCAGGATACGCTTCCACGCGTATTCAAAGTCCTGCGCAGTCACCGGCGTCCCGTCGCTCCAGCTTGCATCATCCCTTAGCTCGAACACGTACTTGCGGCCGTCTTCCGACACCTCCCAGGCTCGTGCCAGATCGGGCGTGACGTCCATGTCCGGGGTAAGCCGGAGCAGGCCATCGAACAGGTGATCGATGGCGCAGCCAGCGAAGGCGTCGCTGCACTTGGAGGGATCAAGGGTCGTCGGCTCAGGTAAGGTCTGCCTGAGAGCGTGTGGTGCTGCGGGCAGTGCGGCCGGAACTCCAGTTCGCGACGCTTCCAGCCGCACGGCAGAGCCTTCCTCGTAGGCCTGTCGCGATTCCCTGAACCGGAAGGCTGTGTGGTAGGTGAGACCCAGCTTCATCCAGGTACGAGCTGCCTGCTCGTGCTCCTCCTGCTGCATTAACAGGACCAGCGCCCGCCGGTAGTAGCTGATGGCCTCCTCGTGCGAATACATTAGCCTCGCAGCGTCGCCCGCTCGCTGCAAGTAAGGAATCGCCTTCTCTGCATCCCCCGCCCGCTCCCAGTGGTGCGCCAGCAGCCCCGCCTGCTCCTCCACCCGCTCTGCGAATAGTTGCTCCAGCGTCTCCGCCACCTGGCGGTGAAAGGCTCGTCGCTGTCTCTTCAGCAGCCCGTTGTAAGCTGCCTCTCGCGTCAGGTCATGCTTGAAGATGTACTCCAACTCAGGAATCCGGGCCCGCTGGCGGATCATCTCCTCCTGCTGCAGCGTGAGGAGCTGCCGGTCCAGCCTGCGCTCCTCCACGGCGATCTCCGCCAGGACGCGGTGTAAGAACGTGCGCCCGATCACTGCCGCCAGCTGCAGCACCCGCTTCGTGTCCTCCTGCAAGCGGTCGATGCGCGCCATCAACACCCCTTGCAGGGTGTCCGGAATGGGGATCTCGCCCACATCGGACCTGGCTGTCCAGCGGCCCGTGCGCGCGTCAAGCGTGATGGCATGCCGATCGATCAGCGAACGGATCACCTCTTCGACGTAGAAGGGATTGCCCTCGGCGCGACTCAGGACGCGCCTGCGTAGCACGGCTGGCAGATCGTCGACCTCCAGCAGGTTGGCGACCAGCGTCTGACTCTCATCAGGCGAGAGCGGATCAAGGAGCACATCGGTGTACTGTCCAGGGTACTGCTGTGCCGCCAGGTCTCTGAACCGCCAGCAGCTGTGGTCCTTCACCGGGCGGAGGATGCACAGGAGCAGCAATGGCACCTCGCCCGCGACGGATAGGACCCGCGTCAGGAGCTCGATCGACGTTGGGTCGGCCCAGTGCAGGTCCTCGCACACCAGCACCAGCGGGGCCTGGCTGGCCGCACACCGGAGTAGCATCTCGACGCCCTCGAAGGTACGCGTCTTGAGGTCCTGTCCATCCATGTCGTCCAGCCTGCTCGCCAAGCCGTCCTCCAGGGGAAGCGACATTAGCCGCCCCAGGTACGGGTAGACGTCGTCGAATCGCTCGGGGCACAGGGACTGTACCATTTGGCGCAA
>JASFVG010000201.1:0-8379 GCA_050049955.1 Anaerolineae bacterium
CGTCGTGGAGTACAGCACGGCTGAGTTGATCGACAACACCGTCGTGGGCAACGTCGCCACAACGGGTCACATTGGCGGCGGCGGTGGAATCTACGCAGAAAGTAGCGCCGTGGCATTGCGTAGAAACCACTTGGCGGGGAATATCGGCAGCACAGTCTCCAGCGGCACCGGCGGGGGGTTGAAGCTCCTATACTGCGATCACTCTACACTTGAGGGTAACGTGGTGGTAAGTAACACAGCCACTCTCCAACCCGCGTACCTGGGCGAGGGAGGAGGCCTGTATATCGGCCAGAGCAATCCCATCTCGCTCACGAACAACCTGGTAGCTGGCAACCACGCCAACTACTCGGGCAGCGGGCTATGGTTCGGCGCGTTTCCGGCGTATCCGACGGTGGCAGGCCTCATTCATACGACAGTCGCCGACAACGTTGGAGGCGGGCAAGGGGTGTACGTGGGGGCCGACGCCACAGTCGCGTTCACAAACACCATCGTCGCGGCGCACAGCGGCTCGGGCGTCTTCGTGGCCCAGGCTGGAGAGGCCAGGATGGAGGCGACCCTGTGGTACGGCAACGGGTCCGACACGGCCGGCAATGGCACCATCGCAGTGGGCTCGGTCAACGTCTATGGTGACCCAGGATTCGCGGATCCGGCTGCCCTCGACTACCATCTCACGGAGGGCTCTGCGGCCGTCGACGCTGGTGTGGCGGCCGGGGTGGGAAACGATATCGACGGCGAGCCGCGCCCCCAGGGCGCCGGCTACGACATCGGTGCCGACGAGTTCCAGGTCCCGCCGCCGGACATGGTGTGGGAGAAGACTTTGGATGTCAACGCCGGGCCCAGCATGTCGTGGGAGGGCGGTCCGTTCCCCGCTGCTCCTGGAGACACGGTCACTGTCGTCGACCGGGTGTGGGTGACAGGCACAGAGGCGGTGTCGTTCACGGTCCGGGAGACATGGAGCCTATCGCTGCTCTGGGATTCGTACTCGACCAGCAGCGGATCCGTATCACAGGATGGCAGCGCGGCGGCGTGGTCGGTGTCCGAGGCTGTGCCAAACACGTGGCACGTTTTCACGAAGAGCTGGGGCGTCGTGGCGGCGCCGGCGTTTGCGGACACGGTGACGGAGACGCTTACTGTCGAGGGCGCGCCGTACCAGTTGGCCGAGCGCTTCATCGAGATCGAGCATCCGCGCCCCCAGCCGGAATGGCAGAAGACGGTGTGCATCGACGGCGCGGCGTGTCAGGCGTGGGACGCGGGGCCGCTCGCGGTCTCGCCCGGCGACGACGTGACGGTCGCGGACCGGGTACGGATCACGCACACGGAAGACGTCGCGTTCACTGTGGGACAGGTTTGGGGTCCGGGCGTGGAGTTGGTCGAGTGGACGAACGACGCAGGGACAGTCGAGTCCGACGCCGGAACACTGACGTGGCAGGGAGCGGGCGGAGCGGCGGGCGATTGGCAGGCGCTCACGGTGACGCTTCGGGTCGAGGGCACCACCTGGCTGCGAGATGCTGTCACCGAGACGCTCACCGTGGAGGGGGCATCGCCGCAGCCGCCTCAGCGGGTGGTGGCGCTGCGAAACCTAGGCGCCGATACCGGCTGCTATGCGCGCGTCAACGACGGGTCCCTGACCTATCCCGTCGTCCAATGGGCCGTGGACACGGCCCAGGCGGGGGACCTGGTGAAGTTAGCCGGAACGTGCAACGACGTCAATCAGTACGGCGGGCTGCCCCAGGTCGTGTATGTCGACAAAGCGCTGACCCTCCGCGGCGGCTACACAACGACGGACTGGACCGCGCCAGACCCTGTTGCCCACCCGACGTCGCTAGACGCCGGGGGCCTGGGGCGGGTGGTCTACGTCGATGGTGTTAGCCATGTCGACATCGAGGGACTGCGCATCACCGGGGGTGACGCCACGGGGCTCGGAGGATACCCGTGGGGAGGCGACGCTGGCGGGGGCGTGTATGTGAGGGGCGTCACCGCCGCTGTCTCCGTCGGCATCAGCAACACCCATGTCTTCAGCAGCACCGCGGAGCTGGGCGGCGGTCTCTATCTCGAGTCGTGCGACGCCACGCTCAGCGGCAACAGCGTCTACGGCAACAGCGCGGAGTGGACGGGCGGCGGTGGACTGTACATCCGAGACAGCCAGGCCATTCTGGAGAAGAACACGGTGACCGACAACGCGGGGGGCTGGGGCGGCGGTCTGCACCTGGTAGGCGGCGAGTCGACGCTCAGCGACAACACCTTCACCGGGAATGCCGGCGGTGTCGGTGGCGGAATGGCACTCGAAGCCGCCACCGTGTGGCTGAATCGCAACTCCATCGTTGAGAACTCGTCCTCCCTCGGGGCCGGAGGGGCGTACGTCTACCTCAGTGATGCCACGTTCGACGGCGACGTGATCTGCAAGAACACCGCGGCCACGTACGGCGGCGGGGTGTGGGTCTACAGTCAGGCACCCAGGCTGATCAACGTCGTCATTGCCGACAACGAGGTCGAGACGGATGGCGCGGGGATGTACGTCGATACCGCGTCTCCACAGCTTGTCCACGCGACGATTGCCAGGAACAGAGGCGGCGACGGCAGCGGGATCCATATCATGGACGGGGGCTATGGCGTCCACAGCAGCGTCGCACTGACCAACACGATCATCGCCGGCCACACCGTCGGTATCACGGTCACGGAGGGAAACACGGCTACGCTGGAGACGACCCTGTGGCACACGAACGGGGCCAACCTCGGTGGCGCAGGTGCGACCGACTCTGCGAATGATCAGGCCGGCGACCCGGCATTCTCAAGCGACGGGTACCATCTGACCGACAGGTCCGCGGCGATCGACGCTGGATTGGACGCAGGTGTGAGCACGGACCTGGACGGCAACGCGCGCCCTGAGGGTGCGGGCTTCGACATCGGCGCGGACGAGCATCTTCCGCGCGTCTACCTGCCGCTCGTGGTTCGAAGCCACTAGCGGAATGGACGGGCTGGCCGCTTGACCGGCGGCCCGATCCAACTGGTGATTACGTCGTCCGAGCACCTGGCCTGGGGACCAGAATGGGGGAGCGCGAGAGGTGGTTGATGAAGAGCAAGCGGACGTTTGTCGCGCTAGGATTGGGGCTGGGCCTGGCCCTGGCCACGCTGTTCGTCTTGGCCGGCGGTGCCGGGCAGGCGACTCTCGCCCAGTCAGGCAGCGGGGTGATTCGGGTGTCGACAACTGGCACGGACGCCCCTGGCTGCGGAAGCGCGGCTAGCCCATGCGAAACGGTGCAATACGCGGTCGACCTGGCGCAGCCGGGCGATGAGATCCGCATCGCGGAGGGCACGTACACGGACGTTCAGCTGCGCGGTGGCATCACGCAGGTGGTCTACATCAGCAAGACGGTGGCGGTCCGCGGCGGGTTCACGACCGGCGATTGGGACACGCCAGATCCGGCGGGCAACCCGACCACCCTCGATGCAGCAGACCTGGGGCGAGTGATGGTCATCGCAGGCCCGGTCACGGCCACTGTTAAGGGGCTGAACATCACCAACGGCGATGCCAGCGGGCAGGGCGGGTACGCAATTCTGCATGGTGGATACGGCGTGTATGACTGCGGAGGTGGGGTCTATGTGTCCGAGGCGACCGTGACCATCAGTCACTGCGCCGTTTACGACAACGCAGCCTGGCCCCACTCTGACACGCGATCTGCCGGTGGCGGGGGCGGCATCTGCCTCCAGGACAGCTCTGGTGCCAGGCTCCTGGGCAACGTGATCCAGAACAACGTAGGCACCCGTTGGGGCCACGGCTTTGGTGGCGGGCTGCTTCTGAAGGATACTCCTCGCGCTGTCCTGCGGGGCAACACGATCACCGCCAATCTGGCGACTGATAGGGGCAATGGGGGCGGCGGCGGGATATACGTGATCGACGCCGATATCCTCACATTGAAGCAGAACACCATCGGCCACAATAGGGGCTCGGTCAATGCCAACAGCGAGGGCGGTGGTGGTGTAGCTGTTCACAGCTCCGAACACGCTGAGTTCGTGGACAACACTATTGTTGGCAACGTGGCCGGCGGTGCGTGGAGCCAGGGTGGCGGGCTGTACCTACGCGGGTCCGACCACGCGCTGTTCCGAGGAAATGAGATAGTCGGCAATGTGGCCAGCACGCATCGGGGCTGGGGTGGCGGCCTCTACGCGGACATTAGCGACGGCCTGACGCTGTACGGAAACAGGCTCGTGGGTAACCTCGGCACGACGAACCCTACTGAACTCAGCTGGGGCGGCGGGCTCTACTTGGAGCTCGGCGGGCCCTGCACCCTGACGAACAACGCCCTCATAGACAACCTGGTGACAGCCAGCGGCAACGCGATCTACGCCGAGGGGGCTTCTGTGCGTATGCTGCACAACACGATTGCACAGGTCAGTCCGATGCGGCTTGCGGCGGACCCCGACGACCTCAGCGGTCTCTTCTTCCGTGATTCGGGTCCCGGCGATCATAGCGACGTGGCGATGACGAATACCATCCTCTCGGGCTACGGCGTGGGGATCAGCGTGACAGAGGGGAGTACCGTGACCGTCAGCGGCGTGCTGTGGCACCAAACACCTGTGACCATTTCCCATTCTGCTGGGGCCACGCTCTCCGTTCGGCATTCCTACACGGGAGATCCGCTGTTCGACGCCGACGGCTTTCACATCTCGGCGGGCTCCGCGGCGGTGGACGCGGGCGTGGACGCTGGTGTGTTGGTCGACATCGACGGTGACACACGCCCCTCGGGCATTGGTCCGGACCTCGGGGCGGACGAGCTGCCGATGGGCGTTGTCTTCCTACCGTTGGTGCTCAGAGACACGGGATAGACCAAGAGGTCCTCGATGGGGACGCACGCAGCGACCTCGCCCGCCAGGCAGGCCACGCCGCTGGGAGGCCACCACCGACCAGCAAACCCGGAACGCTAGCTGAGTTGGGGACGATCCGGGGCGCCAGATGGATAGTGCAGCACAAGTCAAGGCGATCGATCGGGCAACGCTCACCCTTGCGGTGCGCCGCGCCCTGGCGAGGAGCACCGCGGAGGTCCTCGACTGGCAGACTACGCCACTCCCCGGGGGGGAGGGGAATCCGGTCAGCCTGGGGCTCTACCGCATCTCCGGCCTAGCGATGGACCAGGGTAGGACCCGCGCGTGGTCCTTGGTGCTGAAGATGGCCCAGTCTCCGGCCAACGTGGGCGCGGTGGACATGGGAGAGGGCGAGGACGGGACCCACTGGAACTACTGGAAGCGAGAGATGCTGCTCTACCAGTCGGACCTTCTTGACCACCTTCCCCAGGGACTGGCGGCACCCTGTTGCTACGGCACCGAGGAACGGCCAGGGGACGTCATCTGGCTGTGGCTTGAGGATGTCCAGGAGGTCAGCGACCGGCCATGGCCCCTCGACCGGTACGCACTGGCCGCACGGCACTTCGGGCGATTCAACGGCGCCTACCTGGCGGGACGCCCCCTACCCTGTTACGCGTGGCTCGGCGTCCGCCTGCTCGACCAGTGGTGCCGGGGGCTGCTCGCCGAGACCCCGCTCTTCTCCGATTTCGCGCGCCGCCCGAACATGTGGGACCACCCACTGGTACGGCGCATCTACCCGCCGCACGACGCGAACCCGTTCCTGCACCTACTGATGAATCGGGATCGCTTCCTCGCCGCGCTCGACGGATGCCCCCGGACGCTGTGCCACCAGGATGCGTACCCCACGAATCTCACGGCGTCTCGGGGTGAGGACGGGGAGGAGGTGACGGTGGCGCTCGACTGGGCCATGGCCGGCATCGGCCCGGTGGGCGAGGAACTGGCGCAGCTCGCTATTGGCGCTGTCGATCGACTGCCCACTGCGCCAACCCGAGACGTGAGTGGGGTCCTGTTCGCCGGCTACCTGGATGGTCTGCGCGACAGCGGGTGGCATGGCGATCCGCTGGTGGTTCGCTTCGGCTACGCGGCTTCGACAGCGCTGCGGATCGGACCGTGGTTGCTGTGGCTCCTGCATCGCGCCTTCGAGGAGCGCAATGCCCTGGAAGCGCCTGCCCTGGCAGCCATCGAGGAGACGATCGAGGAACAAGCCCGAGCAACAGCCTTTGTGCTGGACCTGTCCGAGGAGGCCCACGAGCTACTCGACGCCCTGCGGTGAGAACACCCCCAGGGTTCTCGCGGGAAGATTCCAGAATCCGGCAATACGCCCGTTAAGAGAGTGTAACCCAATGGGTCCCCGATTCTGCCAAACCCCCTAGGGTCGGAGCGTGATATGGAATGTCCAAAGTGCCATAACGATTGCCCACCCGACTTCGCCTTTTGCCCGAGATGCGGGACGTCGCTGCAGCAGACGTGCCTGCAATGCGGTTTCGAGGCGCCGCCGGACTTCGCCTTCTGCCCCAAGTGCGGTGCAAGGCTTGGAGTGCCGGAGAGCGCCACGGCGCCCGAGCCGACGGCCGACGCGATCCCGGAGCGAATTCGTCGGTTGATGCCGCCGGAGTACGTGGATAGGCTGCTGGCCGCGAGCGGGAAGATGGCGGGCGAGCGGCGGCTGGTGACCATTATGTTCAGCGACGTCAAGGGCTCGACCGCCATGGCGGAGCGGCTGGACCCGGAAGAGGTGATGGAGGTCATGGACGGCGCCTTCGACGTGCTCATTGAGCCGATTATGCGGCACGAGGGGACGCTGGCGCGGCTGATGGGCGATGCCGTGCTGGCCTTCTTCGGGGCGCCCATCGCCCACGAGGACGACCCCGAGCGGGCGTGCCGGGCGGCGCTGGAGATTGTCGACCGCGCACAGTCATACGGGGAGAGGCTTGAACGGGAGCGAGGCATCGAGGGCTTCAACGTCCGGGTGGGCGTAAACACCGGGCTGGTGGTGGTCGGCGAGGTGGGGTCCGACCTCCGGGTCGAGTACACGGCCATGGGCGACGCCATCAACCTGGCGGCGCGGATGGAGCAGAACGCGCCGATTGAGGGGATACTGATTGCGCACGACACGTACCGGCACGTGCGAGGCGTGTTCGACGTCCAGCCGCAGGCGCCGCTGCGGGTGAAAGGGAAGGCGGAGCCCGTGCAGACGTACCTCGTGGAGCGGGCCAAGCCCCGGGCTTTCCGGAAAGCTGTACGCGGGGTGGAGGGCGTCGAGACCCGCATGATCGGACGCCAGGCGGAGCTGACCCGCCTCCAGGAGGCATTCTACACGGCCATGGAGGACGGCCTGCTGCAGATGGTGACAGTCGTTGGTGACGCCGGGGTGGGAAAGACGCGGTTGCTTCACGAGTTCGACAACTGGGCAGAGCTGCTGCCGGAGACGTTCTACTACTTCAAGGGGCGTGCCAGCCAGCAGATGCAAAACCTGCCGTACTCATTGATCCGCGACCTGATTGCCTTCCGCTTCCAGATACAAGACACCGACCCCCTGCCCATGGTGCGTGAGAAGCTGGAACAGGGTGTCGGAGCAGCCCTGGGAGCCGGGGAAGGCACCCGACTGCGGGCCCACTTCATCGGGCACCTCGTGGGCTTCGAGTTCGGGGAAAGCTCGCATCTGGCAGGCGTGCTGGATGACCCCAAACGGACCCATGACCGTGCCCTGGCCTACCTGGTTGACTATTTCAAGGCCATGGCAGTCCAGCTTCCTGTCCTGATCCTGCTAGAAGACCTGCAGTGGGCCGATGACAGCTCGCTGGACGCGTTGAACCACCTGGCGCTGGCGCTGATCAAGCAGCCCGTGATGATCGTAGGCGCCGCCCGGACGGTGCTGTTCGAGCGGCGGCCCCACTGGGGCGAGGGACACGTCTTTCACATGCGATTGCCGTTGCGCCCGCTGTCGAAGCGCAACACCCGCCGCCTGCTGAGCGAGGTTCTGCAGATGATGGAGACGGTGCCTGAGCTCCTGAGGGACATGGTGGTGAGCAACGCCGAGGGCAATCCCTTCTTCGTGGAAGAGCTGATCAAGATGCTCATCGAGGATGGGCTGATCGCCAAGGGGGAGGACGAGTGGCAACTCGACCTGTCCCGGCTGACGGAGGTACAGGTGCCGTCGACGCTGACCGGGGTTGTACAGGCTCGCCTGGACCGCCTTCCTCTGGAGGAGCGAATGATCTTGCAGCAGGCGTCGGTGGTGGGGCGGTTGTTCTGGGACGGTGCTGTGGTCCACATCAACGAAGCGACCGGTGGGGGGGTTGAGCAAGCCGGAGTCCAGAGCAGTTTGTCCGCACTGCGGGGCAGGGAGATGGTGTTCCAGCGGGAGACGACCGCGTTTGCCGGGACTCAGGAGTACATCTTCAAACATACCATGCTCCGCGAGGCAACGTATGAGAGCCTACTCAAGCGGATGAGGCGGGCCTATCACGCCCTCGTGTCAGACTGGCTGAGAAAGCAGGCTGGAGAAAGGGTGGAGGA
>JASFVG010000202.1:0-8343 GCA_050049955.1 Anaerolineae bacterium
GCTGCCGACTCCGACGACGATTTCGGCATGGTCAGGACCGTACTTGCTGGCATTCGACAGCAGATTGACCAGCACTTGAACGGTTCTTCGGGGATCCGCCCTGACCACCGGGATCGCCGCAGGAAGCTCCACCACCGGTCGCTGACCACGCTTGTCCAGAAGCGGCTGCATGGTGCGCATCGCCTCTGCGATGATCTCGCCAAGGTCAGAATGGCGAGGGTACACCCGAAAACGACCGGCCTCGATGCTGGCGCTTTCGAGCAAGTTGTCCACCAGCGTTTGGAGGCCGAGGACGCCCAGGTAGACCGATGCCAGTAGGTCCTGTAGCTCATCGCGGGTGAGTTCCGACGTTCGATCCAGGAGCAGCTCCGTGGACGCAGCCAGGGCCGACAAAGGGGTGCGGAACTCGTGCGAGATGTTGGTCAGGAAATGGCCCAGCAGATGATGGATCGCCTCCTCCTCGCTCACATCGCGAAACACGAAGGCTACCTCGGCGTCCCCGCCTGCAGGAGGCGTGAGCCGGGCACCGGTGACCGCCAGCGTCGCCTGACGGTCGCCAGCCATCTCGACGATGATCTTCCGCTTTCGCCCGGGAGCGGGGATGAGCTGACTGAAGGGTTCGTCGCTTTCGACCGATCGGAAGATCTCATCGCAGGGGAGGTTCAAGACCTGGTCTCGGCTCCAGCCTGTGATGCGCTCTGCCCCGTGGCTGAAAAAGCCGATGCGGTCGTGTTGATCCACCGTGACGATCCCCTCCACGATAGCTTCGAGAAGATGGTCTGCCCAGGCCTTCTCCTCACGCAGGTGAGACAAGGTGCTCCGCAGGTCCTCCCGGGCGCCCTCCAATGCCTGCGCCACCAACGTGATCTCCTGTACGCCGGTTTCGACCACCACCGGTGAATCTAGATCGCCCTCGCTCATGGTGGTCGCGCTCGCGGTCAGGCGCCCCAGCGGCTGACCCAAGCGCCGGGCAAGGACAGCCCCTAGGACAGAGCCGGCCGTGGCCACCACAACGATGCTGCCGATTAGGAGGCCAACCAGGCGACGCTGGGCAGCGACGATGTCTCCTACGTCCAGGGCGACCTCAGTGGCGAGCCCCCCAATATTCAGGGACAGGCGGGCGAAGTAGTAGGTGCGGCCGTTGGCCCCGAGGGTGCCGCGAGTTGCCCCAACGCGAGGGAACGATTTATACTGTCGATAGTCGGCGTGTGCGTCGACGCCGACAGTGGGGAGGAAGCTCGTAGCTACGGGATCTCCATCCACAAGCAGCGTGTGTTCCAGTCCGGTCTGGTCGCTGATCTCCAGCGTAAACCCGTCATCGGCAGCAATACCCACGACGACTTCACCGAGGTCAGTCAGCCCCGCGGAAATCGGATGACCGGCGAGCAGCCACACGCGAGGGTCGGAGCCCGGCGGCATAACGTGGAAGCCATCGGCTCCTCTGTCCCGGCACACGGCTACCGCGATCAGTCTGCCTGCCACCGCCACCTTTTCCCCACCTGAGTCGCACACGGCCATCAAGTCAAGCCCCGCTCCAGTTCGAAGCGTATCCAGGTAGGCAGACAGAGCCTCCACCTCTTCCTGGATCACGAGATCGTGCAAAGTGGGACGTTGAGCTGTCAGGACGGCCAGGTCGGTGACCTGGGTTTCCCTGGCGGCGTAGAGGGCCAGGCTGGCTCGGCTCCCCTGCACGACCTGGCTCCACGACTGGCGGCTCATCTGCTCGCGGATCAGCCAGATTGCCGGGGCTCCGACGGCAGTCACTGCGAGGAGTACCAGCGCTACGGAGCTGAGGACGAGTTGGGTCGATAGACTACGAGAGCCCATCCAGGACTGCCCCCCACCTCACGCGGGTCACATCCCGATTCCATGGGAACCATGACGGCCCTTGCGATAACCGCGCATGGTTGCAGGAGTGCGAGACTACTGCCGATTGTTTGCCCTTCTGCGTCCCTCGACAAACTCCTTCGTCTCTGGGCCATCCTCGGGTTTCCTCCCATCCGGCGACCTTCAGGCATACGTGGATCACCCGTTGCGGTTTGCAGGATAGAGCCAGTCGCCGTTGGGTTGGAGGCTGTGTCTCGGATCGCGGCCCAGAATGCGCATGCACCTTGATGAGAGGCCCAAGGTGCTGTGACCAGATCAGGACAGGCCAGAGGGCAGAACCCGCGGTTCGCAGCTCTACCCGATCTAGGCGTCCCGCCGAAAGACGCTCCTGCCTGGCATACGAGTGTCAGAGAGGGAGCAGGCAATGCCGGGGACTTCGACATAGCAAGGCCATTTCTTGGCTCGAACAGGGGAAAGTAGCAGGTGAGAGGTGAAGTGGCCACCTGAGGCAAAAGGTGCGCCAAGCGGATCTCAGCCTGAGGTGTCTGGGGTGCGGGCACCGATTGCTGTGGCATTGCGCTGGATGCGTGGCAGCGGCCGGGCAGGCGCTTCAGCTCCTTGAGCCAACACGTCAATGTTCAGGGAGCTGAAGCTGAGCGTGCTTGCCAGGCAGCTCTTGGCCATCCAGCGGTGTGGGCCTTTCAGACCCTCGGGGTCGGGCGATGACGACACAACCCACCAGGCCCAGCCTCTTGAGAATTGGCCTACGGGAACACCCCTCTGGACTGGACAGCACCAGCTACCCTGTCTACCGCCAGCATGTACGCACCAAGACGGAGCGGCACCTCCATCTTCTGGCTGAAAGCCCATACCTCCTCGAAACTGCGCGTCATGATACGTTCGAGATTGGCGTTGACTTCGGCTTCATCCCAGAAGAAGCACTGAAGATCTTGTACCCACTCGAAATAGCTGACCACGACTCCGCCGGCGTTGGCCAGTATGTCCGGTACAATGATCACGCCGCGATCGTTGAGCGTCTTGTCGGCCTCCCGAGTGGTCGGGCCGTTGGCACCCTCCACGATCATCTTCGCTTGGACGGCTGGAGCGTTATCGCCACGAATCTGATGCTCAAGCGCGGCCGGAATGAGCACGTCCACGTCACTGGTCAGCAGGGCATCATTGCTGATCTCTGCCACACCCGGTGCAGCGTATCCCTCCAGTAATCCTTCGGGATGGTTGGCCACGTGCTCGTTGATGCTGGGGACATCCAGACCACGGGGACAATGCAGGCCGCCGCTAACATCGCTAACCGCCGCGATTCTGCAGCCCATCTGATCCAGAAGAGTCGCTGCGTGCGAGCCTACGTTCCCGTAGCCCTGCACAGCCACTGTGGTGTCCGACGGGCTGAGCCCTTGGCGCTTGAGAAGCTCCGCAGTGGTGATCGCAACGCCCCGACCTGTCGCCTCTTTGCGGCCCAGGGATCCACCGAGAGCTATCGGCTTCCCGGTCACGATATCGATGACCGTCTTCCTCTCGAGCATGCTGACAGTATCGGCTATCCAGGCCATGGTCTGGGGGTTGGTATTCACGTCAGGAGCTGGGATATCTCGCCGCGATCCGATGATGGGCATGATCATGGCCGTGAAACGGCGCGTCATGCGGCATAGTTCGTCCTCCGACATGTGGCTCGGATCGCATTGCACGCCACCTTTGGCTCCACCATACGGGATGTTGACCACCGCGCACTTCCAGGTCATCAAGGCCGCCAGCGCCCTGACCTCCTGCAGCTCAACGTCTGGATGGTAGCGAATCCCGCCTTTGCAGGGTCCGCGCGCGCTCGAGTGCTGGATGCGGTAGCCGGTAAACACCTCGATGTGTCCTTCGTCCATGACAACCGGCACGGCGACCGTCAGCTCCCTCTCCGGTTGGCGCAGGATGGCATGGATCCCGGGATCCAGATCGAGGCGGTCGGCCACATCGTCCAATTGAGCCAGGACCGTATGCCAGAGGTCGGCCTGGGGAGGCTCGGCGACGACGAACGCGTGGGGCGCCTCCATCGTCCGCGCCATGACATCTCTTTCCATGGTTAACTCCTGAGGAACGCTTCCTGTGACCCCATCTGGCTTCACCGCTCCCATACCCGGATAGGACGGTTGTGGGATGACGATAGCAACGCACCGTATCCGACGCATTCTTCAATGTCCACGTCGTCGACAACGTGCACATCCAGCATCCGTGTCAAGCCAGGCGCTGAGATCAGATCAGCGTATCTCTTGGTCAGTGCCCGATCCAGGGCAGCCACCAGTGAGGTCAGCGCATCTGTCTTGCGTTCAGCCCAGACAATCAGGTGGATGGGCGATTTCTGGTTCGGCTGACCAAAACAGAGATCGTGCGGCGTGGCGTCGTAGTCGAGGACGTACACTGACCTGATGTTGTCGTCGAGGTTGCCAACAGACTCGGCCACTTTCTTCGCCAGCCCGTACCGGCAGTACTGACAGGCAGAGGTGTCGCTCTGCTGGAGGAGATTCACAACCTCCTGGGGGTCGTTGAGGCGCATCTTCCGGGCGCAGAAGGCCAGCCCCTCATTCAGCACGACCTCGGCGGTGCTGTTGGTGTCAGGGAATCGGAAGGGTGCCTCCACAGCTTCCACTTCGGTAACCTTTGTTTGCTCGACCGGGGCCATCTTGCTCATAATAGATAGGACCTCCTTGATCCACTCTGCCAGAACTCCACCGTAATCACCACGTCTCAAGGCTCAGGATCAGTGTAGCACGGAACCCATGGAAATGTCATAATAGGGACGCCTGAGTTCCTGAAAAACCCATGAAGAGACCGCAGTGGAGCTCGCACTTCCAATGGCGGGAAGAAAGAACAGACCGAGGTCACTCAGGACCTCGGTCTGAACCTTGGATCGTAGCCTTCTGTCGAGCTGTCTCGTCTTGCTAGGGGCACACAAGCATGTAGCCCACTCCTTGCGATGTAAGGATGTGCTTGGGATTCGATGGGTCCACCTCCAACTTTCGCCGGAGGTATCGCACATAGGCCCGCAAGTAGTCCACGTCGTCCCGGTACTCGTGCCCCCATACTTTCGTGAGCAGCTCGGGATGCGTCATGACGCAATTGGGATTCCGTGCCAGTTGGCTCAGCAGGGCGTACTCGGTAGGGGTTAGTGCGATCCTCTCGCCGCGCACGTGCACAGCACGTCGGGCGAAATCGATCGTCAGATCGCCGCACGCCATCATCGCCTCGCCCCGTTCCTCCGGATACCTAGTTCGCCTCAGAACAGCGTTGACCCGAGCCACCAATTCCTTGGCATTGAAGGGTTTGGTCAAGTAGTCGTCGGCCCCCACGCCGAACCCGCGCAGAATGTCGTCCTGCAGAGCTTTGGCGGTGAGCATGATCACCCCGACGTCCGAGAACTCGCGGATGCGCTCGCACACCTCGTATCCGTCCGGCCCATTGGGGAGACGGATATCCAGCAGGACGAGGTCAGGCTGCTCCAACGCTACCATCTCGACGGCCGACTCGCCAGTGACGGCGGCGCACACCTCGTAGCCCACCGCCTCTAGGACGACACGAACTAGCTGAACCACGCGCGGTTCATCGTCGACGACCAGGATCTTCTCGGTCATGGGCTTCCTTGTCCCTGTGGTCAGTGAATCTCCTGTCAGATACGTTCAAGCGGAAGCGTGAAGTAGAAGGTGCTACCCCGTCCCAACTTGCTCTCGGCCCATATGTGGCCACCGTGCGCCTCCACGATCGTGCGACAGATGGGCAATCCCAGTCCAGAGCCTACGACGTGGCGCTTCAACCCCGTATCGGCGCGGAAGAACCTCTCAAACAACTGGTTGAGGTGTTCTGGCGAAATGCCCACCCCTTGGTCGGCCACGCTGACGACGATCTCGTTTTCGCCCAACTCGCCGCTCAGAATCACCAAGTGCCCGCCCGGTGAATACTTCACTGCGTTGTCCAACAGGTTTCGCAGGACCTGAGAGATCCGGTCAGGATCGGCTTCGACGATAGGAAAAGCCTCTGGGAAATCGATCACAAAACGGTGCCGGTCTGTCCGACGTGCCACCTCGTCGACGGTGTCGTTCGCGAGTCGAGGCAACAAGACCGGCTGTACCTGGAGCTTCAACAGGCCTGCGTCAATGATCGAGGACTCCAGCAGGTCGCGGACGAGAGACTCGAGCGTGTCACATTCCTCATCAATGATCTTCAGGAATTCGATCTGAACCTTTGGGTCGAAGGAGGCCTCGTCCATGAGCAAGGCCGTGCAGTAGCCTTTAATCGAGGTCAGTGGGGTGCGCATTTCGTGAGCCAGCGTAGAGAGCAGTTCCTCCTTGAGCCGGTTTGCCTCCTCGAGAGCTCGGGTGGTCTGCAGCTCCCTCCTGAGCCGAGCATTCTCGACGGCAGGAGCGACAAGATCCGCCACAGCTTGCACGAATGGAAGATCGGACTCGACAAAGCTCTCGGCCCGTTTCAGGTTCTCAAGCATCAGCACACCGATCTTGGTATCGCCAGAGAACAACGGCATACAGACGGCGCTTTGGGGATCCCTTGTGCCAATGGTCGCGCTCCTCAGGACCGCGAGGTTCTCCGGAGTCAAGTTTCCCCTGGACTCAGCGATCTCGCAAGGGGAGCGGTAGACCCGGGGCTTTCCGGTCTGGAACGTCCTGCCACACATCGCTACGCCGGGCGCAAGTCGGAGAGGCTTCAGCTTGGTCAGATCGTATCCGTACGTAGCCCTGACCTCCAAGCGATCATCTATGGGTTCGTGCAGGAAGACAATACCCGCCTCTGCCGCCTCCAGTGTGTCAACCAGACAGGTCAGGAAGCGGCCCAGCATTCTGTCCAGATCTTGCTCTGTCCCCAGGATTCGCGCGGTCTCGAAAAGCGCAGATAGCCTCGGGCCTTCACCCAGAACCAGGGGCTTGGTAGGCTTCACCCCACCAAGGAGGACTCGCCGGTCGCGATCGGATGCCGGTGTCTGCTCAGACGTTGTCATGATGTGCTGTCTTCCTGCAGAATCGCCTTCTGAGCCGAAAGATACTCCTCGTCCTGCAAGTTGTCAATCCACGTTCCACGGTCGCCACGGTTTCGACAGCAGATCAGGAACCTCACAAGGCACGCTTCAGCCTAGGGCCGCCTGATCGTGAGGAGATCGCGATAGCCCGCAAAGCCCGTGGAAAGCAGCACCGACGATCGGGCGTTTGCGAGAGCCCATGCGGGGACCAAACTGCGTAGGGCCTAGGGCTCAAGTGCAGCTTCGTACACGATGAGCGCCATGTCTGCGACGAGTGGGACGCTAGCTGGCGCCCGACGGGATGGCTGTGGTGTCCCAACCCCTCTAAAGAAAGGCTCGCACCAGCGTGTAGGCGCCCAGGCCTGTTGACATGCTGCCCACGACGAGCGCAAGCCGCTTGCTGGGTAGCCTGCTGACCAGATAGGCGCTGACGGGCACCGACAGCGTCGCTCCCAGGACAAGCGAGGGTGCCACATGCCAGGGCCTGGCGGCGCCACCACAGAGATAGGCAGCCACGCCAGCTGCGCTGGTAATCCCCTCAGCGAGGGAGGCAATCCCTACTGCATTGGGTCCCTTCGTGCCGGAGAGGATCTGGCCGCCTGTCACGAGCGGTCCGTACCCTCCGCCGCTGATGCCCTTGTTGAAGGCGGCCAGGAGTCCCAGTCCAGCCACGCGCCGCCACGAGAAGGACAGCTCTCGCCCGTGGTTCTTGAGGATGGCCAGGCCAATGGCAAGCACGAGAACCCCGATGTAGATCTTCACCGCCAGAGCCGGAATGTTGATCGCAATGCCAACCCCAAGCAGGACGCCCGCAAGGCTGAGCCCAGTCAACACAACTGCGACCTTGAAGTCGCGTGTCCCCGGCCTCAGGTCGACATTGCCGAACTCGTGGTGCAGCAAGCCGGCCATGATACCTGTGACACACTCCGAGAGCAGGACAGCCGGTACCACCTCTGCTGGCGTGAACCCCATAAGGAGAAGCAGAGGCGTGAGGGTTGTTCCGTACCCCATCCCACACGTAGAGTCCACCAGCTCGCACGCAAAGGCCAACAGCACAATCGGTAGCATCACCCGCATCGCTCTACCTCCTGCCTCTCTTTTCCCCCGGTACTGCTCGGCACAACAGAAAGGCCACAGGTAGCTTCTGCGGCCTGCGTGGCAGACCAGCCCCTTCCGAGGCGTACGAGGTTAGCTGACGGGCTAGGGCTAGGAAGGTGCCCCCCTCGCCGCTGCTAGATAGGCCCCGGCGCATGGGTCCCCCGCTCGATGGGATGATCGATTGGGCACGACAGTCTGTTCAGTTCTGTTGGAGCCCTACTCAGTCGATCAGTCTCGGCCGCCCTCAGCGCCACAAACGCTGGTCTGATTCCGGCCCATTGGCCGCGTCATCTGGCGATCAGCACGGGCCGGTCGAGGACCCGCAGAATCGACGTTGCTAGATCGCCGAGCAGCAAGCGTCGTAGACGGTCTTGAGGTACAGCAGCAACCAC
>JASFVG010000203.1:0-8337 GCA_050049955.1 Anaerolineae bacterium
CCCAGACTGCCGGACAGCACGAACCAGAAAGCCAGAGAGGTGATCAACGCATAGCGACCGTATGCGTCCGGCCCCATAAGGCGCGGAACCAGCACGACCAAGGCCAATGCGCCGACGACAAAGCCGACGCGCTGGACGAGTAGCATTCCGGCATTGCGGACGGTCGCTTGCGCTTCGAAGTTCATGCTAGCCTACCAGGGAGGCTGCCACATCTATCATTCTACTCAGGCTCCATGCTGTCGCAGGGAGCGCCATTGCACATACCGCCGAGAGAGCCAGCGTCGAGCTGTCAGTGGAACGAACCCAATCCACAAGTAGATCAAGGAGCTGACCGCTGTGGGTCTGCCGCGTCGAAGGGCTTCCTGCACACACCAAAGAACCCGCTTGGAATCTCTGGCCTGGGCTGCCAGACCGGCGGCGCGGGTCATCAGGAACGAAGCGTAGGCCCGCGGCGTGATCAGATGCCTGTCTGTCTGAACGAGCGACACACAATTGTCGAAGCGCCAGCGCAATGGAGTGCCCAATGGGTCAGCAGTGTAGAAATGGCAAACCACCAGCGGCTCAAGCGTGGACACATACTCCACACCGACCCCTTCCGTGGCGTTCGCCCGCAGAAGCCAGTCCACGTCCTGGACCATCCGCATTCCTCGTATGGGCACCTTCTCCAGGAATTCCCGCCTGGCGAAATGCGTGGAGGTCTGTATCATCGGGGCAAGCACCGGGCCTTCGAAAAGAGTCCTCGGGCAAAACAGATACTCGCTCAGATGTTCGTCCGGTTGAGGCAGCCGGCGCGGCCAGACACTGTCTCCTACTTCGGTACGCGCCAGGATACGACAGGAGACGATAGGATAGGGATAGTGTGAATCTTGCGCCGCCTGGAGCTGCAGCGCGAGCTTCTGGGGCAACCATTCGTCGTCATCGTCCAGGAAGGCAACCCATATGCCTCGCGCCTCCTGCACGCCGGCCATTTGAGCAGCTCCTTGCCCCACGTTCTGGGGCAGCATCTTGACCTTGAGCCTGGTATCCTCGATCTGTTTCATAGCCCGCAACGTGGCTTCGTCGGGGCCGTCCACGACGACAATGACCTCGATCGCCTGTAGGGTCTGATCCAGAGCGCTGCGCAAGGCCCGAAGGACAAGCTGCGGCCTATTGATCGTCGGGATGATCACCGACACCAACGGTTCAGTTGTCTGCATAGGTCACCTAGAACCTGGTATCCTGCAAGGCGGCCCTAAGCCGCCATACCACCGGATGCATGGTCACAGCGGCCGGCAGGAACCCAACCAGCCTGTTGAGATGCTCCGGATACCCAGGCGGCGCCAGATCGTCAGAGCCCTCCAATTGCTCAAGTCGCTTCCAATCAACCAGTTGCTCGGTTGTACGCGGCGGGCGCGTGACGCGGCGTGGCTCCTGCCCCTGTCGGATCTGCTTGCCGACAGAGCCCAGGCAGTACTGACAGGCGGCCAGAGGATCCTCAGATAGCAGGTAGCCCAAGAGATCATCGCCAAAGCCCGACCTGTCTTCTATCTTTGTCCCATTCCTGACCACGTCTGGACCTGAGAGGCCAAGCAAGTACCGGCTGATGTAAAGACTATGTCCGCAGCGATAGAAGTAGCCATCATGTACGAGGTGGCAATGCCGGAAGTGCGTGAAGAGGCAGGTGGAGAAGATGCGGGCTACCAGGCGTGGGTTGGTGGTGCCCAGCTCAGAGTATGCCTCGCGGAAGCTATGATAGAAGACTGGTTTGAGATCAACCCCCTGCGAGCTAGCTCGGCGTTGCAGGGCGCGCAGCTCTCCGGCCCGGATTGTGCCGGGGTAGACCGAGAGACGGACTTGGACTCCACCCAGGTTCTGCCACAGCTCGTCTGGCATGCGGTCCAGCAGCACCCCATTCGTGAAAAGCCGAACACGGTCGCCGATGCGCGATTGGCGTACAGCTTCAATCACATCCAACAAGTGTGGATTAAGCAATGGCTCGCCACCAGCCAGACAGAAGGATTCGGTATGATAGGCCTGGACCAAGATCGAGAGGTCACGCTGCACCTCTTGTGGGTCCACGAAGTACGGCCTGGCCATAGGAGCCAGATGGTTGCACGCCCGACAGGACAGATTGCAGTGGTGCGCAGGGTCTACCTCACACTGTCTGGTCTGTATCCTACCGTCGCGTATGTCGTAGGGCATCCGCCCATCTCCTAGACGGACCAGCGTTGGAAGCCGCACCCCGTGTAGGCTCGCAGCCGGTTGGTGTCGTCGCTCAGGTAATTCACCAACGCGTTCCGCAGGTCCTCTTCTAACGTGGGTCGCGGGATGCGACGTGAAAACGGGAAGTACATCGCTGCTTTGATCTTCTCCCGTATGTCAAAGGGCCAGCGCTCGACGGATCGCATCAGCGATGTCCGGGCCAACCGATTGCCCAGGGCGGTCTTGCGCCTCTTGCCGTCGGATGGGTGTCTCAGGCGAGAGAACTTGAGAGAGTAGAACCTGTCGTCAACCTCCATGAACCTGAACACCTCTTTCAGCGTTTCCCGGCGATGATCGTGAAGTTCCTCGCTGGCCAGAACCATGATGTTGGACCACGGAAAGTAGTCCATGTAGCGCTCCAGTTGCATAGCGTAACGGCTGCGAGCCACGTAGGGGCTCGCCTCGATATCTCTCAGAGCCTCGGCTATCTGCCTGACTTCTTCGCCCTTGGCGACATCGTGAATGTAGTCGGAGATGATCCGCTCGATGGGATCGCGCACCAGGTAGATGAGTTTCGCCTCTGGCACCACTGAGTGCATTGTCTCGGCCACGCCTCCGTACTGCGGGAACATCGTGTAGCTTGTGGACGCCTCTCCATGTACCCGTGCTTCACCAACGAAATTCGACCGATACCAACCAACCCCTCTGGGCCAGTTGCCTTCAGCAACAAAGAAATGCAGTTCCTTCTCCCGCGACATAGCGATCTCCGGGTGAAGCCCCAAGTAGTAGTGCAGACTTGTGGTGGCGCATTTGCGCGCCCCGATGATGATCAGATTGGGCAGGCTGCCTACTCTGGCCATTTGTTCTGTACCTCAGACAATCGTCAGAAACGTGGTCACGGTCACAGGCAGCCTGGTCTGGAGGCTATAGGCCAACACCGGGCTGGGCTGCTTGCGATACCACGACCGGCTGATCCACCCTTCCTCGATGCTCAGACTGCCAGGGGCTGAGCTGTCCACACTTACTCGAAGCTGCGTGCCACCCGGATAGACCGCACGGGCGCCTGTGGCCCCCTGAAGCTCCGCTTGACATGGCGCAAGGTGCCAGCGGCAGACAACGCGATGCTTCTCCTGGCCGGAGAAGGCATCCTCGATCTCCAGGAAGTCCGACCTCTGGAGGCACAGGCGACGCCGGTGGAGCACCGGATCGCCCAACCGGGCGTATCCATCGTGTTCGCCCACAACCTGTGGCGGCGAGCCGTCAAGCTGCCAAGAGACCAACCGACCACGGGCCATGTCTGCCACCCGAAACGGCCCGGCGAAACAGGACTGATCCAAGCCGTCTACCGTGGCCGTGCTATGCGCAGCCGTTCCCCGAAAATAGTCCCTCCACGGCCCGACGGTCTGTTGATAGGTGCCGGGGTCCAGAATCAACGCTTCTCCGCGCCCCCAAAGCTCAATGCTCAGTGTGTCGGCGTGACCGTGACCGAGGCAGTGAGCTGCAGCCATATCCCCAGCGTCGAAGACCAAGTAGGTGTCGCTCGGGTTGGCGCCGGAGCGCAGCACGACGAGTCCGCTGCCGGACAAGACCTGAGAACTTAGCCCTTGCGGAGCGACGCTTGCTTTACCAGCAGCCCAGGCGAAGTCGGCCCGATCCAGCGCCGTCGCCGCTAGGGAGAAGACCATTCGTAGCGGCAACGGGTGATCCTGTATGCCATCATTGAGCATAGGTAGCCGCGCGTCGGGACGGCGCAGCCACAGAGCATAGTCGCCCATGCGGGCCAGCGTCTCCCAAACGGTAGCCGGCACTTCTTCGCCGTGGGCCTGACACAGCACGGCCGTCTCCAACCCATCCAGCCAGACCGCCACCTGATAGCTGGTGGCGTTCTCGATGTGGCTGCCGTCACCGCGCACCTGTGCCGCCAGCGCCTTCCATATGAGACTGACCCCCAGACTTCGCCAACGTTGGGCCTGAGGCAGACTGGGCAGAAGCAGCCCAACCCAGGCCAGCGCTTTGGCCTCCGCTATCAGGTGGTTGTTGTCCAGATCCCGCTCCAGGTGATCGGCCAGGTAGGCCGCGTGCTGAGCGATGACTGCGGCCAACCACCTGTCTCCGCCCATGAGGTGCCAGGCGGCAGTCCAGACGATCAAGCGCAGGGCGGTGGGATGAGGTTTCCAGGCCTGACCTCGCCCGACGGGGACCGTCGCCACCCAGTGACGCCACAGACGAAACAGGGCATCCTTGCTAGTTGGGTCGGTCAGAGCGGGCCAGGCCCACTCCCAGCTATGCAAGACCGCAGACCACTGGGGATCCGCTGCTGAAGACGCCAGCCACTCTGCAGCCGGAGTCAACGGGAATGCCGGCTGGTTGAGGCAGCTCAACTTGCCGGAGTCTCTATCCCAACCCCCAGCGAGCGGTGATGACAGGCGCATACGAGCCAGACGGGCCAGGAGTCTGCGCTGGTCCCTTGCGAGACCAGAGGGGCCGTGGACATTCTGGAGAGGATACAGACGACCTGCAATTGCGGGGTCGAGCCATCGCATTCTGGCAAGCCTCCTCAGGCGACACAAGCTGCGACGAAGGCCTGCCCGCTTGGCATTCATCCACAGAGCGCGCAAGATCAACCCATGCCGGGTGGTCACCGAAGCAGCCCCCTACTCCTCACCCGCTACCCGCCTCTCTGATAGTGTTGGACATCAGTGACGAGCCTCGACGGATCGGGCGACGGCGCCCGATTCCGTAGCAAATCGCCCCCACGCCAAGGAGGCACGACAGCAGGGCCACCTCTCTCACAGAATAGCTCCTTCTTCGGGCTGTGTGCCTGAGAACCCGAAGCCTCTCTCTGTTGGTCAGCGGCCTGTAGGCGGCGATCTGGGCGTTGTCGCGATTGCTGCGTCCGTAGATGAGCTGCTTCCGATAATAGTCCCATACACTGGCGAGTTCGAGATGCCGGACACAGGCTTCGGGGCAGTAACGAGCGATGCTGCAGCCATACTCATCCACGGCGAGGCGGACGAAGATGGTGTCTGCCCCGCGGGCGATTTGCCTGAAGGGCCCACACCTGTCGAACAGCTTCCTCCGCACGGCCAGATTGTTGGTGTGTCCGAAATACACCTCTTTGACATTCCCGGAGAACACGTGGGTCGCCTTCTCAGTCTCGTAGGCCTCCAGCATGGCGAGGATAGGAGAGTCGCTTGCGAACTGCTGACGGCCCATGACGATGCCAACGCCGGGGCGACGCACGGCGGCGGTCAATTGCTCGAGCCAGTTGGCGCAGGGGACACAGTCCGGATCGGTGAAAGCGAGGATGTCTCCCCTCGCCTCGGCGATGCCGCGATTGCGCGCTGCATAGGCGCCTGGCTCATGCTCCGATAGCAGCTTGATCTGCGAATACCGCCGGACAATCTCGGCCGATCGATCCCTCGAGTCATTATCCACCAAGATGATCTCGACATCATCTGTCGGGTGAGCTTGGGCGAGGAGCGCACGGACGCAGTCCTCAATATACGTCTCGGTGTCGCGGAAGGGGACGATCACAGAAACGTCCATGGTCAGCGCACTTCACTCAGCTCGCGACATCCCATCCTCGGCTACATGGTATCGCATCGTCAGTTCCAGCGCCTCGCGCAGCCCGACTTGTGGTTCCCATCCCAGGAGGTTTCGAGCCTTCGCGATGTCGGGAATGCGCCGGTCAGAATCATCGTACCCCTCGCCGTAGAACGCTTCGCCCGAAACATCAACGATATGCGGCAGCAGACGCTTGGGCTGGCCGAACGTCTCGTGGAAGATCCGGCACATTAGCTCGGCCAGACCCCGGATGCTGATTTCGTTCTGGGGTGAGCCCACATTGAAGATCTGGCGGTCGCACACGTGGCCGCGGTTCTCCACGATCCGGTGGATGCACTCAGTTGCGTCGTCGATATACGTATAGCACCGCCGCTGGGTGCCGCCGTTGACCAGTCTCATCGCGGTCTCCTCAAGCAGGGCTTCCATGAAGAAAGAGAACACCCTGGGAACGCCATCGGTCTCGCTGGGCAGGTAGTCGATCTTGGGGCCAATGAAGTTGAAGGGCCGGACAATGGTGTAGTTCAGGTCTCCTTGAAGTCCGTAGGCATGGAGCACTCTTTCCAGGAGCTGCTTGGCGCAGGCGTAGATCCATCGGTGCTTGCTGACAGGCCCGAGGATGTAGTCAGTGCTGTCTTCGGAGAACGTCGCCAGCGAAGGATCCTCCGGATCGATGAGCTTCTCGGGCACGATGTTGGCCACCGTCTTGCCGTAGACCTCACAGGATGAGAACTGTATCAGCCGCTTGCCCTGTCGGACGCAAGCCTCTGCGATCTTCAGGTTCTCTATGAAGTTCAGCTCAAAGACATCCAAGGGCCTCTTGACGTACATGCCGGGATTGGCGTAGGCGATCAGATCAACCGCCACATCGGCATCCCGGACCAATTCGTCCAGCCCGAAACCAGGTTGGCGAATGTCCTGTTCAAGAAAGTCGAGTTGTTGGCAGCCCAGAAACTCCCGAATCTTGTCCGCATGAGTATCGACGCCGATGACAGAATGTGCTTCAGCAAGCAGGCGTTCCGTCAAATGGGCGCCGATGAAGCCGCCTGCTCCCAGAACCAGGACCTTCACCATTCCCTCCTAACCTGAACGCGGGCTCTCATTTCTTCCTAAGCCCCTGATAGAGTGGATGTGTGATCGTCTGCCTGGGTAGGGCGGTCTGCATCCTGCGGATGCGATCCAGCACGATATCCTGGGCAATCTTAGGCTCGATCTTCGTCGAGTCCATCTTGTCCGTCTCAAAGTACTGGAAGATGTCTATCTCATCGAACTGGCAGCGCTTCACCAGATCTACTGTGGCCTGGAAATCCTCTTCGGTCTCTGTGGGGAACCCGAGGATAACCTGGCCTCTCAAGCGCAGCCGAGGATTCACTCGCTTCATCTCGCGTATGACAGACACAGGGGCTTCGATGTTCGTGCTCCTCCTCATCAACCTCAGAACCCGCGCGCTTCCAGACTGCACCGGTATCAACATGCTCTTGATCCTCTTCGTGGCGACCAACTCTATGAGCTCAGATTGGTAGCGGCATACCCAGACAGGGTGGAGATCCTCAACGAAATCCATCACAATCGCCTCATCGTAGTCCAGGATAGCGCCCAGAAGCTCCGGCAGAGTGCATCCGATATCCAAACCATAGCTCCCGGTATCGCTTGATAGAACACTGATATTGGATTTCCCATCCGCCAGGCCACGGCCCAACTCCTCGAGAAGAGCGGGAATGGGCTTGCTGCGTAGCCTGCCAATGGCCGTTCTGATATTGCAGTAACTGCAGTTCCCCAGACAGCCATCCGAAATACGGAGCCCGAATCCCCCTGTCCTGGTAGTGATGGTGAACACCGGGATTCGAGTAATGAACGGCCGGGGGGCGACTCGTGGCCACACTCCCTCCATTCTCTCGCGGAGTTGCTCAGCTGACACCAAGCATGCGTTGTACAGCTGCAGGGGGTAGTACAGGTCCAGCCTGTTGAGTTGCCGCTTGAACCACTCCCTGAATCTTACGCCCATTTCTTCGATGAGGTAGTTGGCATCTGGCACATCCGCGAAAGCCACGGCGAAGTCGGGAAAAAGCCGGTCAAACTCCTCGATGTCTTGAGTGTGGACGATGGCACCGTCGAAGACGCCGCTCAGCCGCTCCGCGTTCATGGACGGTAGGCAGCCATACACAATGGTCCGTGCCTGATGCCCCTGGGCTCTTTGGATCCGATCGACGGAGTCGTTCTCGTGAAACTCGGAAAGCCCACAGGTGGTGACGATGACGCAATCTGCCTCTTCCAGTGAACGGGCCTGTTCCAGGCCGTTGGCCAGCAGGTAGTTCCTGATCCTCTCGCTGTCCAGGCCCCTCTTGGTGCATCCTCCCGCCTTCGTTATGAAGAAACCTGTCATAGCCTACTCTCGTCCATAGAGTTCCTATGTCACACTATCCGGGTTCAGGGATCTCCAGGTTGGCGAGAAACACACCCTCTCGAGTGAGACACCATCTTCGGTGTAGCCACACTGTTGGCAGCACCTTAAGGAGCTTCAGCCCTGCTACAACGATTCCCAACGCTCGCCTGAGGTTCCTGGACCAAAAAGAGAGAAAGACACTGTATGCA
>JASFVG010000204.1:0-8305 GCA_050049955.1 Anaerolineae bacterium
CATCGCAATGCTGGCCACGTCTGCGTCTTTCCAGACGAGTGCCCGGGTTCTTTGACACCGATTTACGGTTTGCCATAGTCGGTCACGTTGGGGTTGGCGGGCACCCGGATCTGTCGCTGTCGGTTGAAGATGATGTATGGCCGAAACGCGGCGAATGAAGATCGCTGATCTGGACGAGGACCGTCTGAGCAAGGTACAGGCCCTGGAACGGGACCTCGGGGTATGCGTCTTGGCCCTGGAACACAGGATAGCCCTGAGGGACCTTTCGCCGCAGCAGTTGGAAAGGCTGCGGGCGGCCGAGGAGGCGTTGGGCGTTGTCTTAATGGCGTACGAGTGTGTGTAGCGTCTCGATGGGGTAGTTGCCTGCCCGATCGCCCTTGTGTCCCACCGTTTGCCCCCACCGGGTTTCCGTGATACAATTCATTATCACTATTCGGCTGATGGCAGGGAGTAAGGTTGTGTTCTGCTACCGCTACACCTGAGCGAAACGGCCTGGGACGTCAGTTTGGCGTTCACAGGCGAATTTGCACACGCCAGGGGGCGGTGACGTGACCGCGCTCTGATACCAGGCGTCGAGTGTCCCTTTGGGCAACAGCCGTCGCTGGCGTGTGCTGGCGACGGTTTTTTGTTGCCGCTGGCGCGGCCCATGGGGGCCGTGCCCGGCATCGGTCCATAGGAGGTATGCACCGTGTCTGCGCATCTCACCTACTTCCTTTCCTCGCGCTGGGGAGGCGCGCTCGACGGCGGAGATTGAGATGATCTACCTTGACAACGCTGCGACGACCTGGCCCAAGCCACCGGAGGTAACCGCGGCCATGGTCAGGTTCATGGAGCAGGTGGGGGCCAGTCCTGGCCGCTCTGCGCACCGGCGGGCGATCGAATCGGGCCGGATCGTCTATGAGGCTCGCGAGGCGGTGGCGGAGCTATTCAATGCCCCGAATCCGCTACGCATCGTCTTCGGCGCCAACGTGACCGAGGCGCTCAATCTGGCGCTGCGCGGCTATCTTCGCCCTGGTGAGCATATCATCACCAGTGGAATGGAGCACAACTCGGTCATGCGTCCCTTGCGCCAGCTCGAGCGCCAAGGCGTGGCGGTGACTGTCGTGCCGTGCTCGGCAGAGGGCTTCCTCGACCCTGCCGACGTGGCGGTGGCGATTCGGCCGGACACGGTGATGGTGGCCCTCAATCACGCTTCGAACGTGGTCGGCAGCCTGTTGCCCGTTGCGGAGGTCGGGCGCATCGCGCGTGAGCAGGACATCCTGCTCCTGGTGGACGCAGCCCAGACCGGGGGCGCATACCCGGTGGACATGCAGGCTGATCGAATCGACCTGCTTGGTTTCACGGGCCACAAGTCCCTGTTCGGCCCTATGGGGACGGGGGGCCTGATCATCGGCGAGCGGGCCGATGTGGGGCGGTTGCGCCCCCTCACGTGCGGAGGCACCGGCAGTAACTCGGAGTGGGAGGAGCAGCCTGGTTTCCTCCCCGACAAGTGCGAGAGCGGCACGCCCAATGCTGTGGGACTCGCCGGTCTGAATGCCGGCGTGCGCTGGGTGCTGGCTCGCGGCGTCGATCAAATCCGGCAGCACGAGCTTGCCATCACGCGGCGGATGATCGATCGACTATGCTCGATCCCGGGCGTCGTCGTTTACGGTGGACTTGACGCAACGCTCCAGACGGCGACAATCTCCTTCAGCATAGCCGGGCTCGCGCCTTCGGACGTCGGGCTGCGATTGGATGAGGAGTATGGTATCATGTGCCGCGTTGGATTGCACTGCTCGCCGGCGGCTCACAAGCCCATCGGGACGTTCCCGGAAGGTACGGTGCGCTTTGGGCTCGGTGCGTTCAACACGCTGGGGGAGATCGACCAGGCGGCAGAAGCCGTGGCTCAACTTGCCCTGTAATCGCTATGGCCGATGAGCAGTACACGGTTCTACTGGTTCATTCGACCAGCCACGCCCTACGGGCGGAGAAGGTGCTGGCCAAAGCCGGCATCGGCTGCAAGCTGATCCAGGTACCACGGCGCATCAGCTCCGACTGCGGCGTCTGCATACGTATCCTGCGGTCCGATTGTGAGGCGGGGCGCCAGGAGCTGGAGCAAGCCCACGTCGAGATCGAAGGGATTCACGATATCTGAGAGAGATGGAGATGACGATGAAGACGGTAGATGCACGCGGTTTGGCCTGCCCCCAGCCTGTGATCAGGACCCGTAACGCCTTGCGGGAAGCCTCTTCGATCCTTACCATTGTGGACAACGAGGCGGCTCAGCAGAACGTCACCCGCATGGCGGAGAGGTCCGGCGCCACTGTGCAGGCTGACGAAAGGACGGATGGTATCTACCTACGGATTACGCGCAAATCGGGAGCTTCGACGGAGCCCGACCAAGTACCGTCCGTGCCACTATCCGCCGGTCCGTTGGTGCTGGTCGTGCCCAGCGAGCACATGGGCCGTGGCGAGCACGAGGAACTGGGACATGTCCTCGCGCGTGCGTTCTTCCACACATTGGCTGAGGTCGAGCCGGTTCCGGATACTGTCATCTTCCTCAACAGCGGCGTCAAGTTGGTCGTAGACGGCTCGCCGGTGGTAGAGGATCTACGAGCGCTGGTCGAGGATGGGGTACAGGTACTGGCATGCGGAACGTGCCTTGGCCACTACGATTTGATGAACAGCGTGGCTGTCGGCGCGGTGTCCAATATGTACACCATTGCCGAGGCGATGTTGGGGGCTGGACGGCAGGTGACCCTGTAGATGATTGCATTGGCAGATGGCGGTTGCGTGGATGCGTGGGATTCGGTCTGATACTAGAAGGGGAGCTATGACGCGCGACGAGATTCGACTCACAGCGCTGACGACAGCGGCTGGGTGAGCGGCCAAGATGGGCCCCGAGGCCCTGGCGCAGGTTCTGCGCCCTCTGCAGGCGCTCTTCCCGGCTGAGCATCACCCGGAGCTGCTGGTTGGGCTTGCCGTTAGTGACGACGCTGCCGTTTACAGGCTCAGTGACGAGCTAGCCGTTGTCCAGACGCTTGACTTCTTCCCGCCTATTGTGGATGACCCCTACGACTACGGCGCCATCGCCGCCGCGAACGCGATGAGCGACGTGTACGCTATGGGGGGCGAGGTGGTTCTGGCTCTCAACATAAGCGCTTTCCCTGCAGACATGCCCCTGGAGATCACCAGCGAGATCCTTCGTGGCGGTGCGGAGAAAGTGGCCGAGGCCGGCGGCGTGCTCGCTGGCGGCCACACCATCGACGATGAGGAGCCGAAGTATGGGCTTTCGGTGATGGGGATCGTTCACCCCGACCAGGTGTGGACCAAGGCCGGTGCCAAGGCCGGCGATGTGTTGGTGCTGACCAAGCCGCTGGGCGTAGGCATTATCACCACCGTGCTCAAGGCGGACCTGGCTGCCCCGGAGCATATCGCTGCGGCCGTCAAAGGCATGAGGATGTTGAACCGCCAGGCCGCACGGATCCTGAAGGGGATCGGCGTGCACGCAGTGACTGACATCACAGGGTTCGCCCTCCTGGGTCACGGGTACGAGGTGTCGGATAAGAGTAGCGTTCGGCTGCGCTTCAACCTGGGGCGGATCCCATTCCTGGAAGGGGCGCGGGATTACGCTGATATGTGGCTCTTCCCCGGTGGCACCTGCGACAATGAGCGTGCCTACCAGCACGGTGTGGCGTTTGCGCCCGGAGTTGACGAGGAGATTCGGCAGCTGCTCTATACGCCCGAGACCTCAGGCGGCCTGCTTGCGGCCGTTCCGGCAGATAGACTCGAAGCGCTCGCCGCGGGTTTCGATGAGGCTGACCATCCCTACTGGGTTATCGGCGACGTGGTCGAGGGAAAGGGCGTCGAGGTCCTCGCCTAAGGGCACTATGCCAAGTTGGAGCGCCAATTCCCGGGGTGCGCGGGAGTCCCTTACGGGAGCGGGCCGACGCGTAGACGGCCCTAGCGGCCGAAGAATTCGAACGTCCCCACAGGGATGACACGCCTGGGTAGATTGTAGGCCCTGGCCAGCTCCGGATCCCTTAGTCGTAGCTCCCAGCCGCCGTCTCTCGGAGCCGCCATCGCAGCAACCGTGGCGTGCGACATCACGATACCGGCGTCAATGAAGGACGGCCTCACCAAGGCAAGGGCTAGCCGGTTGCCATCCACAACGAAGCGCCAGGGTTGGCCATTGCCCGCCGAGGGAGCAAGACGGGCGTACTCCAGCACGTTCACCAGCGCCGGGTCCACGTCCTTTGGCGACCAGGGTGTCCCCCAGCGCCTGGAGAACACGATCTCGGTCGGAGGCTTGCGCTTGTGCCCCCTGGCCAGCCGCCGGACGAGCCTGGTGTGCAGGTTACCGAGTCCTTCCTCAGCAGGATAGCCGAGCGCGCAGACAGCCGCTGCCACCTCATCTGACGTCAACCCCAGTGCATTCCCCGCGCGATCAGCGTCGTAGGTGCCCGTGATCCAGCATGTCCCCAGGTCTAGACGCGTCGCCTCCAGGACAACCTGCTCCAGCAGGTAGCCTAGCCCGGTTCGCGCCTCCTCGCTCTCCTGGCTCACCACCCCCACTAGCAGATGCGGAGCGTTGAGCACGAGTCCATAGGAGCCGATCATAAATGTCAAGACATCGCTGACTGCCTCGACGCCGTTGATCAACGCAACCCGGGGCGGCGTGTCTGTCAGATGGGGTGCTGAACCGGCGAAGCGTAACAACTGCTCAAGCGCTGTCGAGTCGACGTCACGGTCGGAGTAGCTGCGTACGCTGATCCTGTTGCGGATAGCTGCAAGCATGTCCATGTCCAGGCTCCTCTACGCGGCGGCCTCAGCGGCGTGCTTCTCGCCAGCAAGCACGGCCTTCAAAGCCGCGATCGCGACCTCGAGCATATCGTCGTCCGGCTCTCGCGTCGTAAGGCGCTGCAGGGCCAGATTCGGCCCGATCAGGAACCGCATCCACGGGCGATCGGCATGGCGCGCCGTGAAGCGGATGAACTCGTAGGAGACGCCGGCCAGGACCGGGAGCAGCGCCAGTCGGCTCACGAGGCGCCATACCAGCGACGGCGGATCCAGCGGAGCGAACAGGAGCACCGAGAGTACGACCAAGGTGAGCAGAAATGACGTGCCGCATCTAGTGTGCGCCGTCGGGAAGGGGCGGATCGCCGGGACCGTTAGCTCCTTCCCGGCCTCGTACGCGTTGATGGTCTTGTGCTCCGCGCCATGGTAGGCAAACACCCTCTTGATGTCAGGCAGGTGGCCGATGGCCCACATGTAGCCAATCACGAGGGCCAGTCTGACAACACCCTCCACGAGACTTGTGGCCAACTCGGACGCCAGGTACGGCGCCAGCAGTCCGGCCAGGAAGGATGGCAGAAGCATGAATAGACCCACCCCGAGCCCGATCCCCAGCGCCGCTGTCAACCAGCTGACTGGGCCAGACAGCGATGCTTCCTCCCCCACCGCGACGTCTGCCGACGTCATCAGTGCCTTCATCCCCAGTCCTAGGGCGTCCCACAACATGACCAGTCCGCGCAGAAAGGGGATCCGGCTAATGGGCCCGCGGTACAGCATCTCGTTGAGGGGCTCGGTCTCGACGATGATGTCGCCCTCCGGTCGGCGCAGGGCAAGGGCCATCGTCTGTGACCCCCGCATCATGACCCCCTCGATCACCGCCTGCCCCCCGTAGTTGAATGATTCCTTCATGTCGCCTTTCCGGGTTACTCCATCAGCAAAAAAGGCCGGGTTAGGCAACCCGGCCCTGGCGTGCCACAAGGTCCTACTCTCCTACCATCCTGCCAGATAGTTAGACCACTCGTCGTAGTTGTGTGCGTACCGACCAAAAATGTACTCGGCCGTAGGTCTTGGCTCGAAGGGCCTCCGCTGCAGTTTGAGGCTGGTCTCGGCCGGGCTGCGGCCCCCTTTGAGCCGGTTGCACTCCGGACAGGCGGCAACCAGATTCTCCCAGCGATACTCACCGCCTCGATGGCGGGGTATGACGTGGTCAATCGTCAGGCGGTTGGTTCTCTGCCCGCAGTACTGACAGCGGTAGCCATCACGTCTTAGGATCTCCCGCTTGCAGAGGCGGACGCGGGGGCGGGGCCGACGGACCATGTAGCCCAGGCGAATCACGGAAGGGCGCTCATAGGTACGGGAAACGGTGCGAATGAACCCACGGCCGTTCTCTACCACCGTGGCCTTGCCGGTCAGGATTAGACCCATCGCCCGTTTCGTGTTGCACACGTTGACGGGCTCGAAGTTCCCGTTGAGAACGAGAACGGGCTCGCCGAGCTTCTTGGTGGTCCTGAACGCACACCTCCTTCGTGCTAGCTCACCTTGAGTCCCCACCGGGCTGATGAGCTGATGGCTGCCACGAGGGTCGCAGCACTAGCCATAGTCCGACGTGAGTATAACACACATGGCCTATGCCGTCAACGCCCGAGGTCCAATCTTCGCCGGCACAGCCCCGGGTTTTGGGCTGCTTGACGGTGCGAACACAGTCGTTCCCCTGCGCGCTGCTGCATCCCGCTGCCACAACGCCCTTGGTCGTCATCCCTGCTCCATGTAGGGCTATCGTAGTAAGGACTCTAGTCCTTCTGGGCCGCGAGGACGAGCGACTGAAGTCGCTACTACGGACCTGGGAAAGTGGCTGGTCCGGCCATTGTAGTGATCTTCTAAGTCAAACAGGTGAGAACCCGGCTTCTCGTTGTTTGACACGTTCCCTGGGACGTGATACAGTAGCGTCACGGGGAGAGGGGAAGGTGGAAGGCTCTTGCCGCTGTTCAGCGGTTGCCACGCTTTCCCCTTTCTTCTTGCCTCCCTGTGCTTGCTTCCTCCGGTGAATGTCTGGGTCATAGGCCGTCTTGTCACGCATCATGGCGAACACGATGTCCGACAGGCGACGCATCAGACGCTTGATAGCGTGGTTGCGCTCCATGCCCTTGTCTTCCACCAGGTGGTCGTAGTACGCCTTCGATAGCGGCTCGTGTCGCGCCGCATTGATGGCCGCCTGTCGGAACGTGTTCTTGAGGCGCCGATTGCACCGTCTGTTCTCCACGTGACGGCAGTGCTGACCACTTCCTCTGATGGCCGGGGCTGTTCCATTGTAGCTGGCGTATCGATTGGGATCATTATCGAAGCGCCCGGTGTTTACGGTATCGGCGATCAGGCGACCAGCCAAGACAGTGCCCAGCCCGTTGAACGTCTCCAACTGCTGACCCGTGGCGGCCACCGTCTCCTGAAGCTGAGCCTTGACGTCCTTGACGCTCTGCTGTAGTTCAGCCAGACGGCGACCTAGATCCTGGATGATCCGGGCCTGGGTCTCGATCAGGAGGCCCTGGTTGGGCGAAAGCACCTGCTCGCAACTATCTAGGATCAGTTGGGCCTTCTCCCGGCTGGCCTCGCGGTTGATGCGGTGATGGCTCTTCCTGTAGAAGAACTCAGCCAGCTCATCGATGCTGGCGTCCTCTAGGTGTTGCGGGGTCGGGTAGGCTTGCCAGAAGGCTAGCGCCGTGACGCCCGTTATGGGCGTGAAGAACGCCTTGTAGCCTGGGTATTGGTTCGCCAGGAGGTTGTGTAAGCGATTGATCGCCGCCGTCTGTTCCTTGACCAGCTGCTCGTGATAGCGTGAGAGTTCCCGCGTGGCCTGCACCGCTTCGCGAACAGGTCTCACGTCAGGCAGGCTCTCGTGGGCACGCAGGACCACGGCCGCCGTAGCCAGGGCATCCACGTGATCGGTCTTGTCCTCACCGTAGAAGTCACGTTGGCGCGCTGTCTTCAGCGGGTTCACCTCTTTGACCTCGCAGCCTTGTCCCACCAGGTAACGGGCCAGGTTGTAGCCATAGTTGCCGCTATCCTCCACGCCAATGGTCAGTCGCAGGTTGTGGGCCGACGCCACCTCGCGCGCTCGCTGCAGCAAGGCCCGCTGCCCAACCGGCGTGTTCTCGAACGCCTCGTCGATCAGCATAACCTCGGGAAACCTGATGCCGACCACCTCCAATGTCTCCCTATGAGGATCAATACCCACCGAGAGGGCGCGTTCCGGCACGAATTGAGTGTCCATTTGGATCTCCTCCACTCGATTCTCCAGACCAAGTACGCTTTGTCCCCCCAGGTGAACTCAAGTATGAGCGTTTCATCGCCCTATCACAGGCGAGCCGCAATCTTCTAGTGTCTTTCCTGGATGGACGTCTGATGGGGTGGCAATCACTACCAAGCCTTCTCTGGCATAAGGACTACAGCCTTGCCCCATCCGAAGCCCATTATACAGGACCGCTCCTAGTGTAACATACTTAAGGACTTCAGTCCTTCTCGTTCCCCGATCGTGCCC
>JASFVG010000205.1:0-8269 GCA_050049955.1 Anaerolineae bacterium
GCAGCCGAGATCAAGTACTCTTGCATCCGGCTCGAAGAAGGGCAACTCCAGCAATGCCAGGGTGCCTGGATTGGGGCCCTCCCACGACCAGACGCCCGGCTTCCCGAAAACGACAATCTCCTCGCCTCGCACGCTTACAGCGAGCTCGCGGAGACATTCGTGATCGGCAGCAGAATGCGCGGCGTCCTGTAGGTAGCGGTCCTCGTGCGCCGTCACTAGTACTCGTAGCAGCTTCCGCCAATGAACTCGCGCAACAGCGAATCGGGCGGGATCGGCGACTCGTCATCAACCGGTGTGATGGCGTCAAGGAGTCGATACACGCGCCCCGCGCGCTCGAATGCATCCTGGCGCAGCGGATCGTCCCGATACTTCTCCACCCACTCCTCGAAGTAGTCAAACAGACGGGTCCTCATCACAGGTAACTCGTAGGCGAGCCCGGTATTGACAATGCAATCGGCGGTATTGGCGAAGGGGATGATGTTGTGCATCTCGCTCTTCCGTACGTAGTGCCAGTGGCCCAGCGTGCGCTCGGGATCGTAGGACCTGTAGCTGGCATCACGTACCATTCTTCGCATCAACCTCAGGTCAGCCCAGCGGATGTACCTGCCGTCTGGTCCCTTCATCTGGAGCAGCGGCTCGACGTACAGCTTGAACTTCAGCTCCTCGTCGATGCCCTCCGTCATCGCCGGGTAGAGCCCGTGTAGGCTGTCGATGAGGATCATCTCGTCCGGCCCGATCTTCATCGGGGTGCGGGCGTCGTAGCGCTTGCTGGCCTGGAAGTCATAGTAGGGTAGGAGAACTTCTTGGCCCTCAAGCAACTGGTTGAGGTGCTCGTTGATCATCGCCAGATCAAGGGCCTGGGGCGTCTCGAAATCATAGTCCCCGAATTCATCCTTGGGATGGACCTCCAGATCGAAGAAGTAGTTGTCTACGGTCAGGGGCACCAGGCTTATGCCTGCCACCTTCAGAAGGTGGCTCAGCTTCGTAGTGGTAGTCGTCTTGCCGGATGAGGACGGCCCGGCGATAATCACCAACCTGGCCCGGTCCCTCCAGTTCTTCACAATCTCGGCCGCCGTGGTGACATCCTCGCGGTAGAAGTGATCGGTCTCGCGCACGATTTGGGGGAACTCTCCCGCGGCGATCCGACCATTGAGCCGATCGACGCTGTTCACTCCATGGTCGACAGCCCAATCTAGGGCTTCCCATATCTTCTGCCAGGGGATGTTGTCGGAAGGTAGCTCTAGACGGCTCGCCCGTCTGCGCCGTTTTCGCGCCCGAGCATCCCGATAGAGGATGTAGGCCTTGGCCGTCATGGCATGCCCGTTCTCAATGAGCACCTTCTCCACGACGTCCTGGATCTCTTCGACGGTGGGAACGTGACCAGGAGGCGTCTTCTGCTCCAGCATCCTCACCACCTCGTCGGCGAGACACTCTGCAAGTTCGCGATCGCGTCCCCCGACAGCCACCGCCGCCTGGTAGATCGCGTTTGAGATGCGCCCCTTGTTGAAGGGGACCACCGCCCCCGTCCGCTTGACGACCTGGGTGATCTTGGGCATGGTGCCTACCATCCTCTCGACCTCGGCCAGAACCGCGAACTGGATCGGAATCCAGCTCCTCCATCCGACGAACGCAGCGCTCCCTGTGCCACTATTGGCCGCGCACGCTACGTTCTATGAATCCAGTGAGTCAGCAATGCCATTCTACACACGAGCCCTCGAACGGTCAAGGGGGTGCTGCCGGCCTCAGTCAAGCCAGAGGCCCACAGGTTACGGCGCAGTCCCGGGTCTAGGTGATGTGCCCCACACAGTCGGCGGTAGGCGCTATGGGGCGCCTTCGCTCGATGCACCCGTCACCACGGTCCGATACGTGCGGAGACCCGGCGCGACCTCCGGGCCTTCACCGAGCTGGACATCTCATCGGCAGTATGGCGTAAGGTGTCGTCTGCACTCCGCATCAATACAACGACGGTCACCTCTGGCTTTCTGCCGCATCCGCCGAGCGGAAGGGCGAGTTGACGATTGGCCCAGGAGAGAAGGGGACTATCTCATACCTGACACGTTTGCCCACTGGCCGACGATGGGCCGTGTGGTTGTCAAAGAATCTCAGCCCACTATACTTGAAGGGTGGCGAGCTGGCGCCCGTCCAGCAAACATCGGTCCCGTCATTTGGGCCAATGCCTGGGCATCCGACCGGAACCGACCCAGGCGAAGGAGGCTCGTGCTGTGATGAACAAGCGGGTAAGACTGATCGCCAAGAGACTCATCAATGTGGGCACGCCACTGGTCCTGATGGGCGGGTTGTGGCTCTACCTATGGGTCTTCCAGTGGTTCGACGCCTATCTCTACGATCCCCGCTGGGGACACAACTACCTGGAGGCCGCTGCCTTCTTGATCGCAGGGCTGGCATACTTCAACCGACGCCTGATCTCCCAGGTGATCTCGTTGATCGCCGCTACGATGATTGTGCCCGTCGCCCTTGAACTGCTGCCCCACTCCGCTACTGCGATTGCCGGTGCAGTTCTGATCGTCCTCACAATCGTCGACATCTTTGTCGAGCGGGGGAGAGAAGCTGACCTAGCTCAGCCGACCAACCGTCGCATCGCCTTCTGGCTGAAGAGGCACCTTCCTCGGTTCACCTACGTCATGCTGGCCCACCTTGCTCTCATCTACTTCCTGGTCCGCCTTCCGGCAGGCACCTACGAGACCGATCTGGTAACCAAGGTCTACGACGCCGCCCTGTTTCCCCTCGCCATCTTGGCCCTCCTCGAGGGCATGGCGAAGAAGCTGGGCAACATCCCCGTGCCCTGGCTAAGCTTCTTCTGGGGTATGGCCACCATCATCGTCTCCCTAATCATCCTGATTCAGCAGCCGGAGACGTGGGTGCCGATGGGTATAGCCACGATCGCGACTGCCGCGGGGATCGTCGCCCTGGTCCTGGCCCAACGGGACAAGGGAAGGGCAGCAACTTAGGCCCACCCTTGATTGTCTCGGTCATCATACCAGCGCTGAACGAGGAGGCGAGCATTGGGTCCGTGCTCGCGACGATTCCTCGAAACACCGTGTCGGAGGTGGTGGTCGTCGACGGCGGCTCTACTGATGCCACGGTCGCTATCGCGCAGGCGACCGGCGCCCGCGTTATCCGCGAACCGCGCCCAGGATACGGTCGGGCCTGCGCCGCTGGCGTGACCGCCGCCCGCGGGGACATCGTTCTGTTCCTCGATGCTGACGGAGCCGACGATCCCGCTGAGATACCCACCCTCCTCGCACCTCTGCAGTCCGGAAAGACTGACCTGGTTCTCGGGTCACGCCTTGCAGGTGACGTTGCGCCGGCGGCCATGCCCTGGCACCAGCGATTCGGGAACTGGCTCGCCGCTCGCCTCGTCCGGCTCCTGTATGGTCTGCCCCTCACGGACCTCAGTCCATTCCGCGCGATCCATCGGCAGTCACTCCTGACGCTGGCACTGGAGGACCTGACCTACGGATGGCCAACGGAGATGATCGTCAAGGCGGCCCGGCGCGGACTGCGGATCGTAGAGGTTCCTGTCCGCTACCGTCCCCGCATCGGTGGGCGCTCCAAGATCAGTGGAACGCTCAAGGGGACCGTGCTGGCCGCCTACCACATTCTGCGGACGATCTCTCGCTACGCGGGCAGAAGGGCAGTGCCGCATGGGTGACGCGGCCCTTGTGCTTATGGCCAAGTACCCAGCCGTGGGCCAGACCAAGTCCAGGTTGACCCCACCGCTGACACCCGCGCAGGCGGCGGCTCTGTACGAGGCCCTGCTCCGAGACACCATCGAGCTGGCGGCGAGACTAAGCCACATTGATCTGGTCATCGCCCACACCCCGCCCGGGGCGACTGGCTATTTCCGGGACATCAGTCCGCCGGAGACCCGTCTGCTCCCCGTCGCCTGCGGGGACATCGGAGACTGCTTGATTCAGACACTGGGGAAGCTCATGGAAGGCGGATACGCCCGGGTCGTGGCTCTGAACTCCGACGGTCCCACGCTCCCTTTGGAATACATCCGGCAGGCCTTCGCCGCGCTGGACGCCTCCCCCGTGGACGTCGTGCTCGGGCCCAGCGAGGACGGTGGCTACTACCTCATCGGCCTCAAGCAACCTCACCCGGCGCTGTTTCAGGGCATCGCTTGGAGCACGGACCGCGTGACGGCCCAGACGCTGACCAAAGCGCAGACCATGGGATTGACTGTGGCCGAGTTGCCGTCCTGGTATGACATCGACAGGGCAGTCGATTTCGACCGCTTATGCTCGGAGCTCCCCGCCCTGCCGGATGACGCACTGCTCCATACACGACGCCTGCTGGCCGAGCTCCAACAAGCGGGTGACCCGGGACCAGGAGTGTTCGTGGCCTGAGGGACTATGATCGTCATTGAAGCCCTGTTCCTGCTCTGCACCGTCCTCCTCGGCGTGTACGGCCTCAACAGTCTGCTGATGGTCGTCCTGTATCTGCGCCATCGGCATAGAGGGACACCCAGACAGCCTACGCCCGTCGACTGGCCGCGAGTCACTGTGCAACTCCCTGTTTACAATGAGATACACACCATAGAGCGACTGCTCGCGGCAGTGGCAGCCTTGGACTATCCTGGTGACCGATTGGAGATCCAGCTGCTGGATGACTCGACCGATGAGACGCCACGGATGGCGACCATGGCGGTCGCTCGGCTCCGTGACGAGGAACTGGACGTGGTCCACATCAGGCGCTCAGATCGGGCAGGCTACAAGGCCGGGGCATTGACCACAGGATTGGCACGGGCCAAAGGCCAACTGATCGCCATCTTCGACGCTGACTTCGTTCCGCCGTCCGACTTCTTGCGGAGCGTGGTCCCCCACTTTGCCGACCCGGCCGTGGGCTGTGTCCAGACCCGCTGGGGACACCTCAACCGGGACTATTCTCCCCTCACTCGCGCGCTGGCGCTAGGTATTGACGGTCACTTCATTGTCGAGCAGACAGCACGTAGCCGGGCAGGATTGTTCCTCAACTTCAATGGCACAGCCGGCGTGTGGCGGCGGGAGTGTATTGAGGACGCTGGCGGTTGGCGCGCCGACACCCTCACAGAGGATCTCGACCTGAGCTATCGTGCTCAACTGTGCGGCTGGCGCATCGCGTACCTGCCGGACGTCGTCGTTCCGGCCGAGCTGCCGGTTCAGATGAGTGCCTTGAAGCGGCAGCAAGCCCGATGGGCGCAGGGAAGTATCGAGACAGCGGTGAGAGTTCTCGGCCCGCTTCTACGCTCGCGCCAGCCTTGGTTCGTCAAGCTGGAGGGCGTCGTCCACCTTACGGGATATGCGGTCCATCCGCTGATGCTGCTCACGGTCCTTCTCGCGCTCCCCATCAGCTTCTCGCGCAGTTGGGTGGTGCGGGTCTCCCCCTGGCTGATGGCTGCGGCCACGGGCCCGCCACTGCTGTATCTAGTGGCCCAGCGGGGGAAGCGCTGGCGGGATCGCCTAAGCCTCTTGTTGCTCCTGGAGCTGCTGGGCATTGGCCTCGCTCTGAACAACGCCTGGGCTTTCGCCAAGGGAATGCTGGGAGTGCGGCAGTCCTTTCTTAGGACGCCCAAGTTCGCCGTTCGTGAGCTAGACGACAAGTGGGTGAACAGCGAGTACGTCCTGGGCACAGACCTATTTGTCTGGGGTGAACTGCTGTTGTCGCTCTTTGCCGCTACGCTGACGATCGTGCCAGAGGTGCGGCTGAGCTTCCTTCCCTGGCTGCTCCTGTACGCTGGCAGCTTCGGATTCGTGGCAGGGGTCAGCCTGCACCAGTCTCGCCAGCGGCTCCGATGGTTGGCCACGCGGCCCAGATCAACGCTATGTAGAGAGGGATGTACTCCAGAACGCGAACGATGGTGTACTCGCGCAGATTGTCCGCGTCCAAGTAGGTAAGGTACGAGAGCGCAATGGCGGCCGGGAAGTACAGGCCCGGCACGAGGAAGCGTCTCACCCTGGACGGTCCACCCGGGCGTGGGGCCAGGAACGGCAACAAAGGGATCACCAGCGTGACGTACCATGGATGGACAGTGGTCGTCAGCAACAGATAGGCAGCCAGAGGGACCAGAGCGAGTCGCAGCAGAGACAGGTCGTCGCCACCGCGCCGCCCGTCCTTCCCGCCCTTCCACCAGACGCCCAGCACGACTGTGCTTAGGGCCATCGCCACGATTGACTTTGCCGCCACGATAGGTGCCCTCCCAACCAGATCAGGCGGTACCGCACCCGGGGTGGCGTAGCCTGCGAGCAGTACCTCCAGCCAGTGATAGATGCCGCTGTTGAAATTCCACTGGCTGGCATAGACGCGAAGCGCGCCGAACAGGCCCACACCATCGAAAGGACCCACCAGTCCCCAGCCGGCTGTCATCGCAAAGGGCAGGCAGGCGGCTATTGTCAGCCCAGCATACAGAGCACCATGGTGCCATCGCCACCGCCGACCGATCACCGGCAGGAGCAGCACGGGAAGGCCCTTGGTCAGCGTAGCCACCGTGAGGCCAACCACAGAGAGCACCTCCGACCTCTTGACCAACAACGCCCACAGGCTGGCCATCGTCAGGAAGAGCATCAGAGCGTCGACGTGCGCCCCGTGCGCGAATTCGACGATGACCAGGGGATTCCACAGGTAGATCAAGGACCAGTGCCCAGGCAAGCCTAACCGGCGAAGGAGATCGATCACCATCAGCCCAGTCAGCAGATCCAGGACGACAGCGGCAACTTGGAAAGCTAGAGGGCTGTCGGGAACAAGAAAATAAACGGCGGCGAAGAAAGCCTGAGCGGTAGGCAAGTAGGGCGAGGCCATCCAATCGTGGTTAACCAGGGCTCGCTGAGCTGAGTCCAACCCACCCAGGAGCGGTGAATTGACTGGATGCGCGTACGGACTGACGCCAGCATTCACCAATCGCCCGTCCCACACGTACCTGTACACGTCAGAGGAGAGGATCGTTGGCGTAGTGAGCAGCAACCCGGCGCGGAACAACACGGCCAGGATAAGAACGAGCAACAGCATGCGCCGACTGCCTGAGCGGCGCAGTGCGCCGCAGACCGCAACCGCGTAGGCGAGGTAGGCCACGCCGTACAGAACGAGAAAGGGGACCAGGTGTTGAAGCAGGTTGCCTACGCCTGCCATGCCGGCGAAGGATAGCCCCATCACCAAGCCGGTGGGTACCAGACCTACCCCGCGTGGCTCGGTCGTCGAGGGCCGGTGAGGGTTGTTTCCCATCTGGAGGCGTTGCGGTCAGCAGGGTTCTCGGGGGCCGGTCGTCCCTTGCCCCTGGGCCATCGATCTTCGGTTGGGCAGCCCCCAGCTATCGGGGCAATGTGAACCAGGCGGTAGTACCCTTGCCGAGCGTGCTCTCCAGGCCCATCTCGCCGCCGTGCGCTTCCACGATCCCCTTGGCTATGGCCAACCCGAGGCCTGCCTTCGCACCTTCGCGGGCGCGCTCCTTCTGGCCCCGGTAGAAGCGATCAAAGACGTGCGGCAGCTCCTCCTGGCTGATGCCTTCACCTGTGTCCGAGACCTCTATTCGGACACTCTCCCCATCCCCTGAGGCGCTCACCTGGACCTCACCGCCGGCAGGCGTATGCCGCAGCGCATTGTCCAAGAGGTTGGTCAGCACGCGGTCGATCTTCTGGACATCCACTGGAACGCGCCCCACACCCGCCTGACTTCCGCCTTTCAGTCTCACGTCCTTGCGGGCGGCCACTGCGGAGAAGCCCTCAAGGGCATCCGAGACGAGATCGTTCACCGAGCTGCGATGCACGTCCAACCTGATACCTCCCGCGTCTATCTCTACGATCTCGAAGAGATCATCTAGCAACTGCGACAGTGAATGGAGGTGGTGCTTCGCTGTTCTCAAGTAGCGATCGACCGTGGCAGGGTCCGTCACCACTCCATCCGCCATGGCCTCGACGATCACCCGCATCGCCGTCAAGGGTGCCCGCAGATCGTGCCCGATCCATGTGATGAGGTTGCGCCGCTGAGCCTCCATCTCAACCTGTTGCCGCGCAGCTTCTTCCAGCCGGGCGGCCATCTCGTTGAACGACTGCGCTAGCTCAGAGACCTCATCTCTTCCTCCTGGTGGGACACGAACGTTCAGTTTGCCGTGCCTGAGTGCCATGGCTGCAGAGTTCAGCACCCGAATCCTCTCGGTGAGAGACATGGAGAGCAAATACCCAAAGGACATTGCAATACTGCCCGCAAACAGTAGCAGTACCGTCGCCAACAGCAGGTCGTGTTGGCTGGCAAACATCAGCCGGGCCGTCACCCAGAC
>JASFVG010000206.1:0-8226 GCA_050049955.1 Anaerolineae bacterium
GGATGCCCAACGCCGGGAAGTCGACCCTTCTGGCCGCGACGACCGCCGCGCGGCCCAAGATCGCGCCCTATCCTTTCACGACTCTTCACCCCAACCTCGGAATGGTGGCGCTGGACCAGGAAACCGAGTTCGTCTTGGCGGATATCCCCGGGCTGATCGAGGGCGCCGCTCAAGGGAAGGGGCTGGGCCACGAGTTCCTGCGCCACGTCGAGCGCACCCGCGTTCTTATTCACCTCATCGACGGGATGTCAGAGCAGCCGCTGGCGGACTTCGCTGCCATAAACGGTGAGCTCGCCGCCTTCAGTAGGGACCTGGCCGCCAAACCGCAGCTGGTAGCCTTCAACAAGGTCGACATGCCGCAGGCCGAGGAGCGCTGGCCGGAGGTCAAGGCCGCGCTTGAGGGCCAGGGGTATCCCGTCTTGGCCATATCCGCGCTGACCGGCTACCAGACGCGAGAGCTTCTATACCGAGCGTCGGAGATGCTGGCCGAGTTGCCGGAAGTGCAGTCCGCTCCGGAGGGTCTACCCGTCTTCCGTCTTGAGGAGGATGAGGGCAATGGCCGCGCCGGGCGGTTCGTCATTGAACGTGTTGCGGACGGCTGGCGGGTAAGCGGCACGGCGGTAGAGAGGCTGGCTGCGATGACCGTCTGGAACCTGGATGAGTCTGTGCGCCATTTCCAGCGCAGAATGCGGAAGATGGGCATCACTCAGTCGCTGCGGGATGTTGGCGTGGTCGCTGGCGATACGGTTTTTGTCGGCGACACAGAGCTCGTCTGGGAGGACTAGTGGACCCCGAATCTAAATCCCTGGAGGCCGCACCGCCAATCCAGGTATCCAGGCTCGGGGTGGTCGGGGGAACCTTCGATCCCCCACACTACGGCCATTTGGTGCTGGCTGAGAACGCCCGGGTGCAGCTTGAGCTCGATCTGGTCCTGTTTGTGCCGACCGGGCAGCCACCTCACAAGCCGGTCGGTCCCATTACCGCGGCTCAACACCGGGTGGCGATGGTGCAGGCCTCCATCGGTGGGAACCCCGCCTTCCTGCTGTCCAGGGTCGACCTCGAACGTCCCGCCCCGCACTACACCGTCGATATGCTGGCCATGCTGACCGAGATCCATCCCAACGCGGAGCTGTTCTTCTTGATGGGCGGGGACAGCCTGGCCGAGTTCGCCAGCTGGCGCGACCCATCGGGCATCCTCGAGCGCGCGACGCTGGTGGTGATGGAGCGGCCTGGTTGGAAGGGCGACTGGGGACCCCTAGCCGAGCAGATTCCTGCGCTTCGTGGCAGGCTAAGGGTGCTCGACGCGCCCCGCATCGGTCTGTCTGGCACGGATCTGAGACGCCGCGCGCGGTCAGGGCTGCCTCTGCGCTACCTGGTGCCGCCAGCCGTCGAGCGGTACGTTCGGGAGCACTCTTTGTACCAACCGCAGGTCTCCTCTCCCCGCTCCTGACCGACCATCGTTGACTCGGTGCCTGCTTCCGCAAGAAGGTCGGAGCGGATCAGACTGGGAGTCGGGTCGGAGGGGCAGTTGTGGGACCGCCGCCCCCCGATCGCAGTGTTGTGCGAGCCGTCGTGGCCAAGGCACAGATGGGACGTGTGAGGACACTGACACTGCTGAGCATCCTTGGATGGTCGTTGGGCTCCGGTTGCAGGGGCACGGCAACGCCGACCAGAGCTCCGTCCGTCACCCCTCAACCTTCGCCCTATGCCGGCGAGCCCCTGGTGCCGACGGCGACCGTGGCACCGAGGGAGATGGCCCCCGTCGCGGGTCCCGCTGCAACAGTGTCGGTATCTCCGGGTGCGGAGGAGACTGCAGCACGGACGGTGCCAGTGAACCGCGACCGCTTTGGCGCCGGCGTTGCGCTGGCTCTCATCACAGACTATCCGGTGGAGCGGTTGAACATCGGTTGGTACCTCAACTGGGGCGTGAGGCTTAACCCGGCCCAACCAGGCGGTGCAAGCTTCTGGCAGATGGTGCGCGTCTCTGAGGAAGGCTTCCTGCCGGACGCCGCAACTATCCGGGCTGCCGCCATCGCGAACCCGGGCTCATTCTGGCTCGTCGGCAACGAGCCGGACGTCCGCTGGCAGGATAACACGACGCCCGAGCAGTACGCGGTGAGATACCATGATCTGTATGGCATCCTCAAATCGGCGGATTCCACGTGCCAGGTGGCCATTGGGGGAGTATCCCAGCCGACGCCTCTGCGCCTGGCCTACCTCGACCGCGTACTGGCGAGCTACGAGAGCCGGTACGCTGAGCCTATGCCGGTTGACGTGTGGAACGTACACAACTTCATCCTGCGCGAGGAGCTGGATTCCTGGGGTGTGGGCATTCCACCTGGCATAGACGTCGAGGCCGGCACGCTGTACGAGATCGAGGATCACGACGACGTAGCCATCTTTCGCGAGCAGCTGATAGCTTTCCGGCGCTGGATGAATGAGCACGGGGAGCGGGACAAACCGCTGGTGGTCTCCGAATACGGAATCCTGATGCCAGCGGACTATGGCTTTGGCCCCGGGAGGGTCCGGCGCTTCTTGGAGGCCACCTTCGACCTGTTCCTCACCGCTACGGATGATGCCATCGGATACCCGGAGGACGACAACCGGTTGGTGCAATGGTGGTGCTGGTACAGTCTGGCGGCTCCACACGACTACTATCCGACAGGCAACCTGTTCGATCCTGAGACGAAAGAACTGACACCACTGGGTGCGGCCTTCGCGGCCTACAAGGGGCCCTAGAGGTGGGGCTGGACCAGAAGAGCGCGTAGCGTCGCGGCCGTCTTGAGCCACTCCAGCTGCGCACCGTGCGCCGAGCAGCCACGTAGAGAGGGAACTGGATGAGTGAGAGGCCTAAGGTGACGTTTCTCAACAGGGCAACCGTACTGCTCCTGATGACCGTCCTGGGCATCCTGGCAGCCGTCGGCCCCACGTCGTGGGCGACGCCTGACCAGGACGCAGAGCGGCAGACGGTACCGACCCGAACGCCCACGGCTGGACCGGGGACGCCCACGGCTGGACCGGGGACGCCCACGGCTGGACCGGGGACGCCCACGGCCGGACCGGGGACGCCCACGGCTGACCCGCTTACGCCCAGCAGCCCGCCTCCGACCGCGTCGACGGTCACGCCGTCCGCCACGCAGACGCGACCGGCTACTGAGACACCGCCTTCGCCACCGCCCGCGCAAGGCGGCACCGCGCCTCCGGCAAGCGCGTCACCGGGCGATTCACCGTCAGCGACGCCGCCGCCGGAATCGATCGCATCGGCGACGGCCACGGCCAGTGAAGGGGAGGGGGGGGACTGGCCCACGCCGTCTCCCACGTCGGTGGCTGAACGCTCGGCAGCACCTCCCACCGTGCTCCCGGCATCGACGGCGACGCCGTCCGGGCCCTTGACGGGCGCGGAAGAGGGACCGGAGGATGGGGGCACAGCGAGCCTACCCTCGCTGGAGGCAACGACCGCCACTGGCGCACCGCTGCCCGAAGTCACCGGCCAGCGGTCGGCGGTCCGAGCGTGGCAGGACGAGCGCAGGCAGAGGTGGGTTACGGTGGGTCTGCTGCTGGTCATGGCCGTACTGATGCTGAGGCGAAAACGGGAGTAGTGTGCCTTGGATGATCGGGAGGACGACTCCCTCTTCAGATCCCTGCCAGTGCCGGATGCGGGCGAGCAGCCGTCGCCGCGGCTTGTCACGCGTACGCTGCTTGGGGCAGCCTTGGGTCTCATCCTGGTGGTCGCTGTCTCCCGGGGGATCGACCGAGACACGGTCTGGACTGACTTGAGGAACGCTGATGGGCTGTGGGTTGGCCTAGCGCTGATGACGGTCCTGGCCACAACAGCCATCAAGGTATGGCGCTGGCAGTGGCTGTTCTCGGATCTGTCTCGACCTGGACTACTGCAGCTGGGCAGTGCGCTTCTCGTTGGCCAGATGCTGAATGCCATTCTGCCGGCCCGTCTGGGCGATCTAGCGCGGGCCCATCTGGGCGCGCATGCCGGACCGGCTAGCACGGCCACAGCGCTGGGGACCATTGCTGCGGAGAAGGCTTTCGACGTTCTATTCCTCCTAGTGTGCGCCGGCCTGACGGCGCTTGTCACGTCCTTGCCGCGTTGGCTGGATGCCTCGCTGGCACTGACGGCAGCCTTGGGAGGGACGATTCTTGTCATAGCTATGGTGCTGCCGGAGGAGAGGGTTCTTGGCCGGATCGAGCGTAAGATACACCCCTCGGCTACCCCCTCACCAGCGCGTCGACCGGGCAGGGTGCGCACGCTGTCTGCGCATGGGGCGCAGCGGCTTCTTGCTGCCGTGAGGCGCGGGCTAATCGGGCTGGAGGCGCTGCGCCGTCCACGCAAGGCCCTGGCAGTCTGCGCGTGGTCGGTGCCGATATGGGCGCTGGCTGCGGCCACGAACTACGTGTTGTTCCGCGCGTTCGATCTGAAGCTGTCGGTGGGCGCCGCGCTCTCTCTGTTGACGTTGCTCCACGTTGGGATGGCGCCGCCGTCCTCGCCCGGCCGGCTAGGCGTGTTCCACGCCCTCACGGTGGTGACCCTGCAGGCGTTCGACGTCGATCGTACCTCCGGTCTGGCCTACGCAACGGTCCTCCACGCTGTCGTGTACGGGCCCCAGGTTGCGCTTGGTGCGTTAGCCGTGACGATGAGTCGCGGACTGGGATGGCGGAGACGGTGATATCCGTCATCGTCCCGGCCTACAACGCCGAGGAGACGCTAGGCGCGTGTCTGGAGGCACTCGAGTCTCAGACGGTGTGCCGCGAGGTGTACGAGATCGTCGTGGTCGATGATGGCTCGACCGACGGGACGCAGGCCGTAGCTGAGGACTACTACGTGGTGCTATGCCAACAGACCCACGCCGGCCCGGCGGCGGGGAGAAACCGCGGGGCGAGAGAGGCTCGCGGCGATCTACTTCTCTTCACAGACGCGGATTGCGCGCCCGTAGCCGACTGGATCGAGCGGTTGGCCGGTGCTTTCGTTGACCCGAAGGTGGTTGGCGCCAAGGGAACCTATCGCACCCATCAGAAGGGGCTGGTTGCCCGCTTCGTCCAGTTGGAGTACGAGGAGCGGTACGCGCGAATGCTAGAGCTCGAGGAGATCGACTTCGTTGACACCTACTCAGCCGCCTACCGGCGTGGCGTGTTCCTCGAGAACGGTGGTTTCGACGTTCGCTTCCCGACGGCCTCGGTAGAGGATCAGGAGTTCTCCTTCCGTCTGGCGCTGCAGGGATACCGGCTCGTGTTCGTGCCGGAGGCGGTCGTGAATCACACCCACGACCGGACAGTCGGCGAATACTGGCGCCGCAAGTTCAATATCGGTTTCTGGAAGGCCTTGCTCCTGCGCTGGCACCCAGGGCGCGCGCTGCGAGACTCGCACACCCCTCAAGTGCTCAAGGTGCAGATGCTCTTGATGGCCCTGCTGTGTGCCGCCCTGTTCATAGCACCATTCTGGAGGGTCACGCTCCTAGGGGGCGCCGCTATCCTGGCTGCGTTGCTAATCTCCTCGCTACCACTCGTCGGACGCGCGCTACGGCGGGACTTGCTAGCGGCGGTTGTGGTGCCAGCGTTCGTACTCGTCCGGGCGCTGGCCCTCGGTCTGGGGCTGGTCGTCGGGTTCATACGTTTCAACCGCGGTCTTGACGAACCGCGAAGCCATGGCGGCCGGGGCCAGATCGGTCCGAGGCCGTGAGGGCCTCGTGGATCATGCGCTGGCGCTTGATGGGTACGTGCGGTAGAATGGGCTTGACCGCGGTGCTTCCAGGAAGCCGCGCAATCGGCACGGGGCATACCAGAGGCGCTTTGGTCCTTCAGAAGCGACATCGGTAACGTATGCGACAGTCCCAAAAAGAGCATGCACTGCAAGGAGATCTCATGAACGCGAACGCACTGTCCTCACCAGTCCGCATCGGCATCCTCGGTGGGAGCGGCCTGTACCAAATGGAGGGGCTCGCGAACGTCGAGGAGCGCAGCGTTAGCACGCCTTTCGGGGAGCCGTCTGACGCGCTGCTAGTCGGAACCATAGACAGCGTACCCGTCGCTTTCCTGGCCCGCCACGGGCGCGGTCACGTGCTGATGCCTACCGAGGTCAACTACCGGGCGAACATCTTCGCCCTGAAGAGTCTGGGTGTGGAGCAGGTGATTGCTGTGAGTGCCTGCGGCTCCCTTCGGGAGCATCTCCATCCAGGGGAGGTCGTCATCCCCGACCAGCTCTTCGACTTTACCAGGAAGCGTGAGACCACTTTCTTCGGAGGCGGATTGGTCGCGCATATCGGCACCGCGGACCCCTTCTGTGCCCGCCTGTCCGGCCTCCTCGGAGAGGCCCTCGAGGGTGCGGGTGGCATGGTCCATCGAGGTGGACGCTTCATCACCATTGAGGGCCCGCGTTTCAGCACCAAGGGCGAAAGCCACACCTACCGGGCCTGGGGAATGGACATCATCGGGATGACGAGCAGCCCCGAGGCGTTCCTGGCACGTGAAGCCGAGATGTGCTATGCAGTCATGGCCCACGTCACCGATTACGACGTGTGGCACGAGACAGAAGAAGAGGTCAACGTCGAGATGCTGTTGGAAACGCTCCACGCGAATACGGAGCTGGCCCAGGCGGCGGTCCGCACCCTCGTGTCCTGGCTCGCCAAAGCCGAGAGGACCTGCACCTGCGATGCAACCCTGGGAACCGCGTTCATCACTCAGCGCGACCGAATTCCTTCCCAGGCTCGGGAGAAGCTGAAGCTCATCGTTGGGAGGTACCTGCGGTAGTCCGGGTAACGCGGCTCGATGACTGGATGACTCGTGGACTGCACCTGCTGGCCAGCGCCTGGTTTGTGCCAAGGCTCTCTGGAGGGGCACCTTAGGCGCTGCACAACGGACTGCAATGACGAGAGTCTCGCAACGCCTCCAGGAGACGCAGTCTACGCGCGGACCGATAGGTCCTGACCAGCGTGAGCGGCTGCTCCTCATCGTTGCCACGCTGTTCGTAGCCCTCGGCGCACTCACGCTGCATCTAGCCTACGCGCCGTTCGGCGTGTCCGCCCTCGCCCGCGTCGTCTTCTCATTTGCGCTATCCTTCTACGCAGCCCACCTTACCCTGTCTCACAGCTTGCCTCACCGGGATCCACTTATGCTGCCTACCGCCGCGCTGCTTAGCGGGTGGGGGCTCATCATTGTAGGGCGCGCGGCGCCCAACTTCCTCCCGAGGCAGGCGACCTGGCTGATGCTCTCCACACTCGCTATGCTCGTCGTGGTTGAGGCGGGGCGAGATCTGCGCTGGCTTCGGCGTTATCGCTACACCTGGCTGGCGGTTGGGCTGATGCTGCTGGCTGCCACCCTGTTCCTGGGCGTGAATCCCTCGGGGGTCGGGCCGCGGCTGTGGCTGGGATTGGGCGGCGCATACCTTCAGCCCTCGGAGCCCCTCAAGCTGCTGATGGTGGTCTTCCTGGCCTCGTACCTGGCCGACCGCCGGAAGCTCATCGTATCGGAGGGCTGGAAGGTGGGCCCAGTGCGCCTGCCCCCGCTAGCCTACGTCGGGCCGCTGCTCACGATGTTTGGCTTGACTGCGCTCCTCCTAGCTGCCCAGCAGGACCTAGGAGCCGGCATGCTCTTCTTCTTCACTTTCCTGTCGATGCTCTATCTGGCGACGGGCCAGTGGGGCTACGTCGCGGTGGGGCTGGCACTGTTTGGTGCGGCCGGGGCGTTCGGCCATGCCTACTCGGACCGCCTGGCGCTGCGCATCGATGGATGGCTTCACACCTGGTCGGGGGCCGCGGACTGGGCATTCCAGATCGTGCAGTCCTTGTTGGCCTTCGGAACCGGCGGTGTTCTTGGGGAGGGCCTAGGGTTGGGCCAGCCGACGTTCATTCCAGCTGTCCACACGGACTTCACCTTTGCTGCCATCGGAGAGGCGTTCGGCCTGGTGGGCACACTGGCGGTGGTCGCTCTGTATGGCGTGCTGTTGGTCCGGGGATTCCGGGCAGCGGCAGGCGTGCCGCGTCCCTTTGAACGATTCCTCACCGCAGGGCTCACGGCCGGGCTCGTTATCCAGGGCTGGGTGATCATGGCGGCAAACGTGAGGCTGGCTCCGATTGCGGGGATTACCCTGCCGTTTCTCTCCTATGGTGGATCCTCGCTCCTTTCGACCTTTCTGGCGCTAGGGCTCGTGCTCCGGACATCGGACTTGGCCGGGAAGGGGGCGGGGATGGTCGAGCCCGCAGCGGCCGTGAAGGACACGGC
>JASFVG010000207.1:0-8167 GCA_050049955.1 Anaerolineae bacterium
CTATGACGAGTTCATCTGGGGGGCCTCCGTCGACGGCACCAGTTACGGCGGCTACGGCCGGAGTCAGAACACAGATGGGTGGATTGAGCGCTCACTCGATTTGACACAGGTCCCCATCCTCGGTGATGTCACGGGAGAGAGCCAGGTCTGGATCGCCTTCGTCTTCCAGAGCGACTACAGTAACCCCGTCGACTACTTCGGCGCCTGGGTCGACAACGTCGTGCTCCAGGTGCGCTAACCGCCGTCGCTCTGGCATCTCCCCCCACACCGTCACGTGTAGTAGCGACTTCAGCCCTTCGGGACCGGAACCGCGCTCCAGCCACCTCTTGTTGAGGATTCCAACGCCTGGCTGCAGCACCCACGCTCGTTTGTAGTAGCAACTTCACTCGCTCCGGACGCGCTCTCGGCAGCTGCGCCGACCATCGCCCGCGTGGAGTATCCAATGTAGTGACCACTTCAGCCGTTCAATCCCGCAGTACCTTCGTAGGCACCACTCTCACCAAGGCCCCTCGTCCCCCACCTGAGGTCCTTTGACAGCCCTGCACTTCGCACATACCATGGCCGCACCGAATTCAGCCCGGGCCCCTTCACCAGATACGTAGTCAAGCTATGAAGACAACGCAATTCGAAGTGCTCAGCCGAGACGAGATCGAACGCATCCACACCGCCTCAATGGACGTCCTGGCCACCGTGGGCATCAAAGTCGACTATGGAGCCGCCCGCGACCTCTTCCGCCAGGCCGGCGCCGAGGTCGATGACGAGGCCTGCTGCGTCCGCATCCCCGAGGACCTGGTCCGTCACGCCCTCGACAGTGCGCCGCCCCGATTCACCCTCTACGGCGCCGACCCCGACTTCCGCATGGAGATCGGTGGCGGCCAGTTGCACTTCGCTGGACTGGGCACCCCGACCGACATCATCGACACTGACACGGGCGAGCGGCGGCCCTCCACCCTCGCTGACGTGGTGCGCCACATCCAACTCATCAACGGCTGTCGCCACATCCACAACTGTCAGATGGACGTCTGGCCCAACGACATCCCCATCACCACCATCCACGCCGAGGCGATCTGGGCCTGGGCGCACCATAGTCGCAAGCCCTTCGGCATGGGGTGCTACGGCTACCTGCCCACCCTCGACATGATGCGCATGATGGCCATCGCCGTCGGGGGCAGAGAGGATCTCCGCCGCCGACCGCGCTTCTTCGCCATCTGTTCCGTCGGCAGCCCTCTGCAGATGCTCCAGATGCAGGCTGAGGGGTTGCTGATCTGTGCCGACTACGGCCAGCCTCTGGCCATGTCTCCGGAGGCTATCGCTGGCGCCACCGCGCCCGTCACGCTGGCCGGACTGCTGGCCCAGCAGAACGCCAACATCCTGGCCCACATCACCCTGGCCCAGATCTTCCGTCCGGGCACGCCCGTGCTCTACGGGACTGTCTCCACCATTGCCAACATGCGGCTGGGTACCGTGGCCCTGGGCGCTGTCGAGACCGGCCTCGTCACCGCCGCCGCGGCTCAGCTCGCCCGCCACTATGGCCTGCCGTGCCGCGGCGTGGGCGGCACCACTGAATCGAAGTCCATCGACGTACAGGCTGGCTTCGAGCGCGCCGCTACCTTGCTCCAGGCAGTCCTGGCCGGCGTCGACTACATCACCTGCGGCGGGACCCTCGACAGCACGATGCTGGAGAGCGAGCCGCTCCTAGTACTCGACGATGAGCTGTGCGGTGCAGCGCTCCGCGTCGGTCGCGGTATCGAGGTCGACCAAGACACCTTGGCCCTCGACGCGATCAAGGAGATCGGCTTCTGCGGTCACTATCTCGACCACGAGCAGACAGCGAGCCGGTTCCGCAGCGAGCACTTCATCCCAGACCTGCTGCCGCGCGAGCCCTATGACACCTGGCAGCTCGCTGGTGCCCGGTCGGCCGTCGACCTAGCGCGAGAGCGCGTCCGCGCGATGCTCGACAGCCATGAGCCCCGCGAAGTCGACTCGGCCGTGGAGCAGGAGCTCGATGACTACCGCCGCAAGGTTGCCGCGCGGCCTATGGAGGAGTTCTACGCCTACGAGGATGAGGAGATGCAGGATCTGAGCACGCTGTAGCTTCCCCAGATGACAAGGACGAACACAAGCGTTGCGGGCAACAGAGCCAGGCTTCCTCTGCGCCTCAAGTTGCTCTTCAGCACTGGAGACCTCAGCACCAGCATTCCGCTGGCCATCCTGATGTTCTTCCAGCTCTACTTCCTCACGGACGTGGCCGGGCTGCGGCCCGACTTCGCCGGCTGGGCCGTGGGACTGGGCAAGATATGGGACGCCGTGAACGACCCCCTGTTCGGTCTGTTCTCCGACCGCATTCGCAGTCGCTGGGGGCGCCGCCGGGTGCTGCTGCTCTTCGGTGCCGTGCCTCTGGGTCTCTCATTTATGCTTATGTGGCTGGTCCCGCCCCTGAGTCCCCTGGCGCTCACAGCCTACTACACAGTGACCTTCATCCTCTTCGACACGGCCTTCACCTTCGTCCACGTCGGCTACAACGCCCTCACGCCCGAGCTAACCACCGACTACGACGAGCGGAGCTCGCTCAACGGTTTCAGGATGGTCTTCTCCATCTCGGGTACCCTCGGCGCCATCATCCTGGCCACCGTTCTCGGTTGGACCATCACGGACAAGCAGCTGCTCTTCGCCGTGGTGGGTGCGGGACTGGGGCTGGTCTCCATTCTGCCGCCCCTGATCGTCTTTCGCGTCACGGAGGAACGGCCCGCAGAGGAGCGCCCTGCTCCCCTGCCGGTCCGCCAGGCGCTGCGGGCCACCCTGGCGAACCGACCCTTCCGGATGGTCATGGGACTCTACCTGCTCAGCTGGACCACAGCCAGCATCCTGGCCGCGGTCCTGGTCTACTTCGCCAACTACCACCTGCGCGTCCCCGACCAGGCCAACTACTTCGTGCTCATCGCGGAGGGCGCGGCGATCGTCTTCATCCCTCTCTGGGTCTGGGTCGCCCGCCGACTCGACAAGCGTCGCGCCTTCATCCTCGGGACTGCCACCTGGATCGTTGTGCTGCTGGGAATCGCCTCCCTGCGCGCTGACCAGGTGACCCTAGCCTACGTGCTGGCAGCGCTGTCCGGCTCCGGCATCGCGACCGCCTACGTCATCCCGTGGGCCATGGTCCCGGACATTATCGAGGTCGATCAGTTGCAGACGGGGCGTCGACGGGAGGGCTCCTACTACGCCTTCGCCTCCTTCTTCCAGAAGCTCGGCACCGGCGCCGCCATTTGGGCAATGGGGCAGCTTCTGGCCTTCACAGGCTACGTCACTCCTTCGGTGACAGGGCCTCTGCCCACCCAGCCCCAGCAAGCGGTTCAGGCCATCCGCGCCTTCGCCGGCCCCGTGCCGGCCGCGTTACTCGTGCTGGCCATCGTTTTCGCCTGGCGCTACCCCATCACGCGCGAGAGTCACCGGGCAACGTGTGAGGCATTGGGGAGTGACTGGGAAGGACAGTGAGAGGCGCACTGGCTGCGGCAGACGCGGCCCACTGTGGCACGCAGTCCTACTCACGTCCTTTGTTCGACATCCTGGACACAGCATGGTACTGTCTGTCCGTGCGTCAAGCCTGGGCTCGCCAGGCCTGTCCGAACCCCGTGGAAAGGAGGTCCTGCCGTGAAACACACCATCGTGCACTTCGATATTCCCGCCGACGATTTCAAGCGGGCCAAGGCCTTCCACAGCAACCTGTTCGGTTGGGAGTTCGCCGCCCCGCCTGGATTCCCGCACTATTGGATGTTCTTGACTGGAGATCCAGAGGCTAACGCCGGAGGGGTGCTGATGGCCCGCGAGTCACCAGAACAGGTGGACCTGGTCGATTACTTTGGCGTCGAGTCGGTCGAAGACACCGTCGCCAAGGTCGTCGAACTTGGCGGACGGGTCGTCGTGCCCAAGCAGGCAGTGCCCGGAATTGGCTGGATGGCCCACTTCTCGACCCCGAAGGGAACCTGTTTGCCGTCTGGCAGGGCGACGAAGCGACTTCCTGAGGCCTCCAACCGCGGCTAGGCCGCGCCACGGCCCATAGGCTCTGGCGAAAGGGAGGTGCACGATGCCATCCAACTACGCCCTCGAGACCCTTTGCATCCACGGCGGCGAGGAGCCCGATCCCCAAACGGGTGCCCTGCGCGCCCCGATCCACATGGCGACTTCCTTCAAGCTGCCGGACTTCGGCCCGAAGCTGTTCGATGCGCTGATGATGGAGTCGGAGCGGCCACCGCACGCATACACGCGCTGGAGCAACCCCACCCTGCGGGCGCTGGAGGACCGGCTAGCCGCTCTGGAGGGCGCTGAGGCAGCGTTGGCAACGGCCAGCGGCATGGCCGCCGTCGCATCTCTGCTGTTCACGTTCCTCAGCAGTGGCAACCACGTGGTCGCGAGCGAGGTCTGCTACGCCGGAAGCGTGGAACTCATCGGCGAACACCTGCCGCGCTTCGGCATCGATGTCACCCTGGTGGACACCAGCGATGTCGACGCAGTGCGAGCAGCCCTCCGCCCGGAGACGAAGCTCCTGTACGTCGAGACCCCCGCGAACCCGATCCTGCGCATCGCCGACATGGCTGCGCTGGCCGACGTGGCTGACGCGGCGGGAGCCCTACTGGTCGTCGACTCCACCTTCGCCGGTCCTGTGCTGCAGCGGCCCCTCGATCTGGGCGCCGACTACGTGGTACACAGCCTGACCAAGGTCCTCAACGGCCATGGTGACGCCGTCGGCGGCGTCGTACTCGGGCCGCGAGAGGGTATCCGCCGCATCCGGCAGGATATGCTGGTGCACTTGGGCGGCGCAATGAGCCCCTTCAACGCCTGGCTCATCATGCGTGGCCTTTCCACGCTGCCCCTGCGGATGGAGCGGCACGGCCAGAACGCGATGGAGATAGCCCGCTTCTTGGAGGACCACCCTAGGGTGAGCCGGGTGGTCTATCCAGGCCTGGAGAGTCACCCTCACCACGCGCTCGCACGGAGGCAGATGACCGGCTTTGGCGGGATGTTGACCTTCCAGCTCAAGGGAGGGTTGGGGGCGGCCGTCTCGCTGTCTGAGAGGGTGCGAATCTTCAAGTACGCCACGTCGCTGGGCCACGCCCACAGCCTGCTCTTCTACTACCCCACCGACCTCTACATCGACCGGGCATCGTATCTGACCACGGATCAGAAGCGCCGCATCCGCGAGTGGATGGGCGACGGCATCGTGCGGGCGAGCGTCGGGCTGGAGAACGTGCAGGACCTGATCAACGACCTTGATCAGGCCTTGCGTGGACGCACGTGGAAGGGAAGAATCGCGCCGACGGCCTACCGGCTGCTGAAGGACCGGTAGGACCCGCCACGAAGCTCCTGTGGGCAGCCCAGCTATGCCGGGGGTCAAAGTCGGTCTAGCCGACGGTTGGTCGCGATCGCCAGCGCCCCCCATCTCTGTGCCGGCAAGGCCTCACACCAACCCCTGCTCGGACAGCCTGTCAAGCAGAAAAGCCACACGCTCCTCGGGCGGCAGTGCCGGCACGCGCAGGACATCGTAGCCGAGGGCGGTGTAGTCGCGCGCCAGCCACCTATCGAGAAGGCCTACGTAGACATCATCTTCCAGCCTGGTGCCGTCAACCTCGAAAGGCAGTGGGTCTAGGATGGCGACCGAGGCATAGCGGTGGCAATGACACGTTGCCAAGACCTGGTTCGGGTCGCATCCCACGATCCGGAAGAACGTCAGGGTATCGGGTAGGGCTCGGTCGAGAAACGCAACGTCATTCGGCCGCAGCGCTCGTTCGGCCCGCATCTGCAGGTCCAGGATCCCGCGCTGGGTGGCCTCGCTTGTGAAGATCTCCTCCTGCGGACGCCCTCTGGCCAGCTCTCTCTCAATGTAGGGCCGTGCGGTCTCGGAAACCGTCACATACCCTCGTTCGGCCATCATGTTGATAAGCGTCGTCTTGCCGCAAGAGGCCGCTCCCGTTATGACGTGCCAGTTCGTCTGCACCGTCTTGGAAGTCGATAGCACCGCTGGGTCGAGGGGTGTGTCGTCGAACCCGCGTGGACCGTGCTCACCCATCCGATTCTCCTTTGTCCCACCTGCATGGGCGACCTGACCCCTCGGTCGGGTCCGCCCACACGGGCGGGCCCCACCAACCTAGGCCGGCGTGTCTCCCAGACCACCCTCGGCGACTACCCAGAACCCGCTTCACGGTACCACCCTCTCTTCGATGTTCCGAGCTATCCTGTTCGATACCAGCACCGCTAGCCGTGTTCGAGTCGCTCTCCCGTCCTCAGGTAGTGGTTGATCGCCCCCTCCCAATCCCTCAGATCATGGCGATACATCTCCTCCAGCGCCCTCTCGTTCGCGGCGTTGCCCTCCTCCGTCAATCCCGTGTAGGTGTAGGTGATCTCCGCCCGCGTCGTGTCTCCCCCTGCACTTTCGCGGCACTGGATCGCTATCCACCATAGGCGACCCGGCGCGAAGACCGTGTACTCGATGACCGCCTCGTCTGGGGAGTACCGCGACACCGTCCACGTCAAGTCAGGTTCGTGTGCGCGATGCGACCGAGTGCGGAAGACCATGTGCTCCTCGAGGAGACCGGTGGCCGAGTACAGCACCTCGGGCTCCCAGCCAGTCGCCCACTCGGTCTCCCTAACCGGGCCGAACAGTGGAAACACGCTTGCAAGGGGAGCGCCAAGCGTGATGCTGCGCGTCCTAGAGACTCTCTTCGACACGAAAGACGAGGGGTTCATGTGGTTCTCCAATCCAGTCGGTAGCCGGTGCTGTGGTTGGCGCAGGTCCTTCACGAGCTGCATCGGACCTCGCGCCGGTCCTGGGGTCATACGCCCTAGCCCACCGCACCCTTCCATGCGCCCCACGCTGGTGCAGCCTTGAGCCCGGCAATCCGCTCTGGACGCGTGGAGCCGAACAGCGCTACTTGTGCGTCTCGATCATGGACTCCACGGACTGCTTGATCAGCTCTCGTAGCGTGGGCAGGTCGATGTCCTCCAGCTTCTTCACGTAGAGACACGATTTGCCCGTCTTGAACTTGCCCAGTCTGGAGAGCAACGCGGCATATCCCTCAAACCCGGACGTGATGTACAAGGTCAGGTCCCGCTTTCGAGGTGAGAAGCCCGTTAGGGGCCACTCACCCTCGCGCCCCGATGCGTACTTGTACGTGTAGCTTCCGAACCCGACGATGCTTGGGCCCCACATCGCCGGTTCCTCGCCAGTGGCCTCACGCATAAGGTCGAGCACGGCGAAGCTGTCCTCCCGTTTCCTCTCGTCCTGGACTGCATTGAGAAAGCCCTCGACGCTGGCGTCAGTCTTCTTTGTCTTCGGTTCGGCCACCTCTACCTATCCTCCGATCCTGGTCAGTGTCGACACCACTAGGTCGTTGCGTCGCCTGCCCGTCGCACCGTCCTGAGCGTTTCAGGCGCCCCGTCTCCACGGCGGTACGACACGATGGCCCAAGGTGGACACATTGTTCTCCTCCACCTCCTCTCCCTCCTCCCAAGCTTCGCCACGGCAGATGGAGAGGACCTGATTCAGTTCGCCGGCGTGGTAGATGTGGTGTCCCGCGATGATCACCACGATGTCGAAGAGCGGTGCCGTCTCACCCCAGTGGACTGGAAGGGGTTCGTCCAGCCGGACGTCTGAGACCCTCGAGAGGGATTCCGCCCACTGCTCGTGTGCCAGCTTGAACCAGGCTATCACGTCATCAAGGTAGGGACGGGTCTTCGCCACAGTGTCACGGAGGCCACGAGGCCAGTCGATCTCGTGCCAGTGCCTGGGAGTAGGGTCGAACGCGTACGATCGGTACACGTGGCTCCATCCCGCGGCGTGCTTCAACGTGCCTAACACCGACCGATATCCACCCGTCGGAACGAAAAGGGCCTCCTCAAAGGTCAGGTCGTCAAGATGTCCCCACATGATCTGATAGGCATTCTCCACCAAGTGGCACGCCAACTCGACTCTTGACCGCACACCGCACCTCCCGTCTTCTGTCCGCTCACCCGTCGACGTTCGGTTCCGTCGCCGACACCGTGATACGTGGCTGTTGAGACCATCCACCTCTTGGTAGCGGCAGAGCGCAACCAGGCTGCTGCCGCCGCAGACCCGTCCGCCAGGCGAAGGCAATGCGCCCCCCTCTAGGTCACTCGCGAGGACCGTTCTGCCCTGCGG
>JASFVG010000208.1:0-8141 GCA_050049955.1 Anaerolineae bacterium
TAGTTGAGCCCCATGCCCACGAACGCTCGCGGGTCGTGGTAGGCCGGCTCTAGCCCCTTGACGTGCAGGGCGTAGCGCGCCGCCTCTCGACCCAGTCGCTCCGCCGCCACCCGGACACCGTCCGCCAGTAGCGCCCCCAGGCTTTCACGGCTCGCGATCTGCGCCACCAGTGCGAGAACCGGCTCCGGATCACCCCACGGGAGCTCGAGGCCGTCAGTGGCCTCAGCGGGAATCGCCCCCCGCTCCATCGCCTCCGCGGCAAAGGCGATCACGCCAGAGGTAGAGATGGTATCCAGTCCCAGATCGTTGCAGCGGGCGTTGATGGCCGCTAGCGCTGGAAGGTCGTCTATTAGCAGGTTCCCCCCGAAACCGCACAGGGTCTCGTACTCCGGTCCCTCCCCCCACGTCGCGGCATAGGGCCCCTCCTCGACCTTGATCCCCTTGCCACACTGCACGGGACAGGCGAAGCAGCCCGTGTCTTCGACCCACATCGTCTCCCGAATGGCCTGGCCCGAGATAGCGTGAGCGCCGTCCGCCCAGGACCCATCCTGCCAGTTCCGGAGGGGTATGCCGCCGAAGTGCTCGGCTGCAGCAACACCACCCGCCGTGCCGAATCTGGACATACCTGCCGACCGCTCGCGGATGACAGCGTTCGCCTGGCGAACTACGGCACGCAGGTGGTCTCGGTCTGGGTAGCTGGGCCGCTCCCAGCCCCGGACCACGATCCCTTTGAGATTCTTGGCACCCATCAATGCCCCGATACCACCCCGGCCGGCCGCGCGGTTATGGGCCTGCCCACCCGTCATCACGCCAGCCAATGGCACCAGATGCTCGCCTGCCGGGCCGATGCAGGCCACTGCGGCCTCGTCATCGATCCCATCTCGCAGCCGATCGTGCGCCTCAAACGTTCCGCTGCCCCACACAGCGGATGCATCCCTGATCTCGGCTTCCCCGTCCACAATCGAGAGCGCAACCGGCGAATGGGCACGCCCGGTGATCACCAGCCCATCAAACCCCGCGAAGCGGAGCTCGGCGCCCCAGCGCCCGCCTACGTTCGACTCGTTCCAGATCCCCGTCAGCGGCGAACGGGCGCACCAGGAGCTTCGGGCCGCCGCAGGGGCGAACGTACCCGTCAGCAGCCCATTGAAGATCAGAAGCGGACTCCTCGGGTCAAGCGGGGACAGCGAAGGGTCCAGTCTCTCGTACAGAAGATGGGCTGCCCAGCCGCTACCCAGAAGCCAAGTTCGTACTTCCTCCGAGGAGACCGACTCGATCTCGATCTCACCAGTCCCAAGGTTGACCTGCAGCCATTGCCCAGCGTAGACCATTTTCAACACCATCTCTTTTTCGCTCAGTTCCAAACAGAACAACTTATGGCCAGGATAACCGACTCCCTGCTAGCCCAACTGTTGCGCTACTGCCTGAGCCTCTCTCGGCTCTATCAGCCCGATGGACAGGGCCGTGGCGACGAGGGCACAGGCCAGGGAGAGGGCGAACAGCGCAGGGAAACCCAACAAGTCCACGACAACCCCACCTAGTGGCGAGGCCAGGACAGCTAGTCCGATCACGCCATGCGCCAAGCCGATATATGTGACTCGCTCAGTTGAGGGGCCCAATTCCAGAAGATAGTTGTTGCTCCCGATGACGTGCACGGTGGCATGCAGCCCCTGACATACGAAGACCAGGGTGAATAGAGCGCCCCGGCCCGCCAACGGCCCGCCTATGTGGGCTAAGGCCAGGGCCGCCGCCGCCGGCAACGCGGCGGTCAGGGCTGTCAGGCACACCAGAAGGCGGTTACCGTATCGGTCACCCAATCGTCCAACGATCAGATTGGACAACACACTGGCCAGCGTCGAGCCCATCAGGTAGACACCCAGGTATGACCCCGGAACATTCAGCGCCCTGCGGGCGTAGACCGCGTAGAATGGCAGAGCGGCATTCGCGAGCGCGATGGCTACGCGCACCGCCAGGTAGCGAATATAGCTCCGATCGTGAATCACGCGTCCCAGCGTCGCGCGCCACGCCCGGCTTGGATGGGGAGCACGGTGTTCCTCAACCCCAATCGGCTCCAGCACGACGCTGAAAGATCCCACCGCCAAGAGCGTGACCAGGCTGCCAATGAAGAAGAGTAACGCATAGTTCTCCGGAAACCCCAGGACGAAGCTAGGGGAGAGAATGACCTTGACCAATGCGGCGCCGGCTAAACCCAGCAGCCCGCCCACAAATCGTCGCCACCCAAAATACATCCCCCGCCTGGTGGACGGGATGGTCTTGACCACCACGTTGAGGAACGGCAACCCCGCCACGCCAGCCGCCACGCTGCTGACCGTGAACACTGAAATGAAGACGATCAAGAGCACTTCCAGTCGATTGAGCACAAATGTCGCCACCGAGAGAGCCACAAGCGACGCAACCCGGATCGCCCCCATGGCTCGATACAGCGGAAGCGAGCGTGGCCGACGACGCACGTATCCAGACAGAAGCAACTGAAGGAAGTACCAGCTCCCGACTTCGATGGGTCGCAATAGGCTGATGAGCAGGTTGGATATGGTCAGCTCGCTCAGGAACCAGGTCATCACCAGGTCCGTGCTGAGCATCCCGATGTACGCATTGTAGGCAACGCCGCTGATCACACCCAGCCTGAAGTTGCGCTGCAGATGCGGTCTCGTCTGACCACGATGCTCGGCCCTCGCGCCATCAGTCGCGACCTGCGTTGCGGTACTCAATTCCCGCTGCCCCCTATCCGGAGTGTCTTCAGAGCGACTCGCCCCGGAAGACGATCTCACCTCCGATCACCGTCATCTCAACCGGGATGTCAATGATCTGGCCTGGACCCACTGCGAAAGGGTCGGCGCCGAGGACCACCAGGTCGCCGAGCTTGCCCGCCACCAATGAGCCCTTGTCTTGCTCCTGGAACCCGATGCGAGCTGCATTCGTGGTGTAGAGCTCGAGCGCCTGTCGAACGCTTACCCGTTCGTGGGGCAGCGAATGGTTCACGGCAGCGTGTACGCCAATGAGCGGCCCCAAGGGCGTGACGGTGCTGTCGGACCCACCCGCCACCAGCAACCCAGGGCGGATCAGGCTGCGCACGGGATCAACCCGGGAGGCCCGCTCCTCCCCGATGCTGTCAAAGTACGTGGTGTGATCCCAGTAGTGATTGAAGGGCGGCTGGATGGCCAGGGCCACCCCCAGGCGCCGGGCCCGCTCAATCTGCTTCTCCCGGATCACCTCGCAGTGCTCGATGCGGTGTCGGTGATCGTCGCGGGGATAGGCCGCTAGCGCGGCCTCGTACGCATCCAGCGCCTGCTCTACAGCCGCATCGCCCACCGCGTGCATAGCCACCTGCAGGCCCGCCGTATGCGCCTCAAGCACGAAGTCATCGATCTCTTGCTGGGAGTAGTAGAGCGTGCCGTAACACGCAGGATCGTCGACGTATGGCTCGGACAGCGCCGCAGTCCGCGGTGCCACATCGCCGTCCAGCAGGATGCAGCCCCCGATCCGCGGCAGGCCCAGCTTGAGCACCCGCTGCACGTCGGTGGTCTGGTAGAAGAACACCAGCCGCAGCGGCAGCGAGGGTATCCTATCCAGGAACGCCTCCGCACTCTGGTTGTCCCCGGCGGAGCCGCCCTCCAGGGCGTGAAGCCCCGTGATGCCCACAGAGTGTGCCCTTGCGATCGCCGCGTCGACCATCTCGGCCGCCCTGTCATCAGTGCCGAAGTGCTCACCGAACCTGCCGAATGCCTCGTTGTTCGCCTCGCCAGCCAGCATGCCGTTGGGACGCCCGCTGGCGTCTCGCATGATGCCGGCGGTCCCCTCAGGGAAGTCCATTAGCTCTAGTCCTCGCGTGTTGACGGCAGTGGCGTGGCCCGTGACGCCGACCAAGCAGACCGGATGATCCGGAGCGACATCGTCCAGCGCAGCGATGATCGGGCTGAAAGCCCCGCTATCCAAAGCGTATTCGGTGAAGCCCATGCCGAGAATCGGTTCCCGGTCTGCGGTGTCGGCGACGGCCTGTCCGACGATGGCCTGCAAGGTGGCGTGATCGTTCGCCTCACTCACGTCCAGGGCCGCCAGGCTCAGGGCCGTCCAGAGGAAGTGCGCGTGGGTGTCAATCAGGCCAGGCAGCACAGTATTCCCCCGCAAGTCCAGCACCCGCACGCCTCCCGCCAGAGCTTCCATATCTCGCCACCTTCCGACGCCCGCGATGCGCCCGTCACGCACCACCAGCGCCTCAGCGCGCGGTTGCTCAGGGTTCATCGTAATGACGTTGGCCCCACGAATCGCCAGATTCCCCTCAAACACGCCTGCCTCCCTTACGCTCCCTAGCAGTGCTCCCAGCGGATCCCTGTGAACGCAGCGGTATCCGGTCTGCCCCACCAAGCCTCCGTCGCCGGACTACGAATCCGGCTCGAGCACTGTCGGAGGGTTGCTCCCAGCGCATCCCCGTAAGCGCAGCCGCATCCGCCCTGTCCCACCAAGCCTCCGTCGCCGGATTACGAATCCGGCTCGAGCACTGTTGCAGAGTCGCTCCCAGCGGATCCACCCATACTCCGCTACCCCCACCGGTAGCGCACGCCGTAGCCCCCGCGTGGATACCGCCAGGTGATGGCATCGTGCGGACAGACGATGCGGCACGAACCGCACTCCAGGCACCCATCGCAGTTGTGCACCAACTGGTCGTCCATCCACTCGTACAGCCCCGCAGGGCAGACGACGATGCAAGGTCGCCCGTCGCACTGCACACACTGAGTCCGATCGATCACGATGTGCGGTTCCACATCGGGCTTGTGCACCAGCGTGTCCAGTTTCAAGTCCAGTCGGACGTCCACGCGGTCCTCCCGCTAGATGTACCGCCGCCGCCACCACAGCGTGTCTATCCACGCCGCCAGGCCCAAGGGCCAGCGCACATACCACGGCACCAGCGGCCTAATCAAGCTGTGATAGGCCTGGCCCCACAAAGAGCACGGGAAATCGGACTCCTCCACGTGCCATCTCCCGAAGTAGCGCCGCGCGAGCGCCACGACCTCCTCCGGGCGCCGATCGAGAATCCGGCGGCGCTTGGCGTGAGTGGTCCATTCCCGGCGGGCCGCTCGCTGGGTCTCGACCAGCCCTTCCTTGCCCAGGTACCCCACGTACGCTGACAGCGTACGCCGGGAGCAGTCGCCCTGTCCAAGAGCGTGCTTCACGGTGCGGGCCGCAGCCCTTCCGCTCGACATGGCGGGCCAAGAGCCGACCCCGTCCTCTGTGGTGAACTTGCCGGCGTCGCCGGTCAGCAGGACACCGTCGCCATACAGATTGCCCAGGTCGGCCACGCCCCCGTAGGGGATGAGATGTGCCTGATACTCCCGTAGACTGCTCCCTTCGATTAGGGCGGCGATGTACGGGTGACGCTCGCGCACTGCCAATGCCTCATAGGCAGGCACGCCACAGTCCCGCAACGCGTCCAGTCGTACCTCGCTGGTCAGAGACACCGAGTCGCGGTTGGTGTACAGCTCGGTGTAGTAGACCCCCTCACGCCCGTCCCGGCCCGACACAGAGCCGATGAACAGGTTGATCAGACCCTCGCCGGGCCGGAGGACGAAGCGCTCCTCGATCACCGGCGCCGGCAGATCGAGCACCTGCCGCACGATGAGCGCCACCTCAGCTGGCTCCGGCCTGGCGCGTAGGCCGGACTTCTCGGCGACGGTCGAGTTGACGCCGTCCGCGCCGATCACCACGCTTGCCCGTAGATCGCCCCGCGCGGTCCGCACCCCCGCCACCCGGCCATCCTCCCAGAGGAGGTCGTCCACCAGCGTGGCAGTGAACAGCTCAGCCCCACCTCTGACCGCCTCCTCGGCAAACCAGGCATCGAACTTGGGGCGAAAGACGGTGAAATAGCCAGGCCGCGGTGGGGGCTGCCGATAGTCTCTCAGTGTGGGCAGGTTAACGACGGCATCCGCAGTCAGATAGTGCATCGCGTACCCACTCGTGATGCGTCTCTCCAGAGGTGCCCGATCGGCAAAGTCGGGGATCAGCTCGGCCAGTGTGTCTGTAACCAGGATCCCGCTCATCACGTTCTTCTCGCCGGGACGATTGCCGCGTTCTAGGAGCACCACGTCGAGCCCGTCGCGGGCTAGCTGAAGCGCCGCCGCCGAGCCCGCCGGCCCTGCGCCCACGACGATGCAGTCATGGATGCGCTCGACCACCTAGCCCTCCGCCTTTGCCCGCTCGAGGATTCGATCGAGTTCGCGCTCGACGTCCTCTTCCAGCGACAGTGGCTCGTGCGTCGCCAGGATTTGATCCACCCTCTCCCTGGCCTCGTGAAGAAGCGCGGGCTGACCATCAGCCTGCCAATCCTCGAAGGAGCCGTGCACCCCGAAGTCGCTGATGTACCACGCACCGCCACGCAGGGCATCGACAGTGGACGCCTCAGCCAGGTAGTGACCCGCCGGCCCCACGCGATCGATCAGGTCCTCCAGCCACTCCTCCGTCCCCGTCCTGACACCTAGATGAGCCCGCTTGCCCATCCTGAAGATCTCCACGTCGATCAACAGCTGCTCCAAGCTCAGGATCATCGAACCACCGAGAAGGCCGGGACCCACCAGGATGTCCGGCCACGATAGTAGCGGCAGCAGCGCGTTCATCGCCCGCTCGTAGCTCGCCTGGATTCCGGGCACGTAGCAGTCGGTCCCTCCCCCGGTGCCCTCCGCCGGCAGGCCATAGTACTGGGCCATCTCAACGGCGGCGGAGCCCAGCAACCCATTCTCCACAGCCCCGGGACTGTAGCCCCCAGTACGCGGGTTCATCACCGACAGGGCCGGGGCGTAGATGAACGGCGTGCCCGGTGCAGCCGCCTGAATGAGGCACAGCATGGCCAGCACCTCGCAGTTGCCTATCACCGTCGTGCCCATGAGGCTGCCAGGCGCCGTGGCCCCCATCAGCGGCATAGGCATGACGGCTACCGGGATGTCCCAGCCGAGCAGCGCCAGGTAAGCGTCGGTGTATGGCCCCTCAATAACCAGGGGGGAGAGCGGGCACATCAGAAACGAGTAGGGGTGGTCGCGGCGGATCGTCTCGCTGTCGCCGAACACCACCTGCAGCACCTCCAAGAGCCACGGGGCCTCCTCAGTAGTGGTGGTCGCATCCTGCACGTGCTTGGAGAAGTTGCCAAAGATGGCTCGCCAATGCGCGACGCTCTCTGCCAGGCTCTCGCCCCGATCGCTCGCCTCAACCATACACCACCACACACCGACTTCATCCAACGCATCAACCAAGCGGGTTGCTGCCAGCCAGTCCGCGGCTGTGCCCAGCCGGCGCTCCCCCGTCTGCCGATCCAGGGCGAAGACTGCCTCGCCATCGACGCACAATGTGCAGTCCCCTCCATTCATCTGTAGATCCCATCCCGGTCGGCGCGCGCCAAGGCTGAACGCCTTGGGCGCCAGCCGCAGGGCCTCCTCGACCAACGGGCGTGGGAAACGCACGACCTTCGTGTTCTCGTTCACGTCCGCCCCGGCGCGATGCAGGATCTCGCGCCCCCGGGACGTGTCCACGCGCACGCCGGTGGTTGCCAGGACCTTCAGCGAGCGCTCGTGCACCTGCGCGCGCTCATCCTCTGACAGTACTTGCAGCAATGTCCTCAAGCTTTGCTCCTCGCCCGATCGACTGGGCCACATCCCCCGCCTCTGATCTCTCGCGACGGAAGCGTTTCCCCACCCTTGGGCAGAAGCGCCGTGGCTACTCGTACGGCCTCAGCTAGGTCCGTGATCGCCAGGCGATACGCATCAGCCACAGCCTGCGCCTTCTCCTCCAAGGCATAGATCTCCTCACCGAAGTCACTCCCGCCACGGCCTTGCTTGTCCCGCAGTGAGTGCAGTTCCATCCACACGTCGGTCAACATCGCCGTCCGATCCTGCCCCCAGAAGAGATCCCCACGTCCCGGGTTGCGACCTCCCACCGTATTCCGGTGGTAGACCGGGTAACTCATGTCCAGCGCGCACCAGGCCCCGTGGACGCCAGCCTCATCGTGTGTCAGAGCCTCGATAGCTCGCTGCGCATCCCCGGCCCGCAGCTGAGCCAGGGCTGCCCTCAGGGCTTGCCAATCCCGATCGTAGAACACGTGTAGGGGAAGCGCATCCTCCGGTGAACAGGCGTTCAAGTAGTTC
>JASFVG010000209.1:0-8129 GCA_050049955.1 Anaerolineae bacterium
CGGCTGGCCCTTGGCATAGAGGGTGATCAGCAAGGTCTCCTGCTCGGGCGTCAGCTTCAAACTGGTGCTCATCGTTGCTGTCTCCCGCGCTGGCCGGCCCCGCGGGCCTACGTGGCACAGTCTCCCGATCGTCTCGGGCCGAGATACCGCGGCACCCGGGCGCAGTACCTCTCATATGCCTCGCCAAACACCCGGAGGAGATGCTCCTCCTCGGTGACCACCATCCAGTGGCCGACGATAGCATACATAAGCAGCCAGCCAAAGGAGTAGACCGACGGCCACTGGATTGAGGTCCCAATGACGAGCAGGTACCCGCCCAGGATCTGGGGATTCCGGGTCAACCCGTAGAGCCCTCCCGTCGTCAGCCGTTCAGGGCTCAAGCCAAACGCCTTTCGGATGCCAAACCAACCCATCGTCCCGAATGCGATCACGAACCCCAGGCAGGTCACCACGAAGCCGGTCACGAACAAGGCACGGTTGCCCGACTCAGGCATCCGCCAGAACCAGAGCCACTCAGGAGGGTTGAACAGGCAGGGAAATGGCATATAGGCAGCGAAAACGAGAAACTGCAGCACGGAAGTCAACAGCGTGAGCCGCCCGTGCTTAGCATAGCTGCGGCGGACGATCCGCCGGAACACTACACATGCGAGAAGTAGTAGCAGCGCGGCGAGCGCGAGAACCATAGGCACAGCCGACGCATACCCCTTTTCGCAACACCGCCTCTGTTGCTAGTGCGTGACCGATGTTGAGCCGCGGCGTCCTCACCTGCCTCACGTCTCAACATGAAACGCATACTCATTGCAGTCGCATGCCGGCTGGTAGCCAATCCTCCGATACATGCGATTCGCTGAGTCGTTGGCCAGGTCGGCGAACAAGGTACAATAGTCATACCGGGACGCGACGAGCAGCCGGCTCAGTTCGGCGACGCACGCCGTCGCATATCCCCGCCGCCTCAACGCCGGCGGCGTGTAGACGAAGCTCACGCTGATCCCGTTTCTCGTCGGCCGGCTCGTCTGAGCCATGGATACAGGCCGCTCATCCTGCCACAAGTAGACGTCTCCGCGACCCATGGCAAGCTCGAGCGCTCGCCTATCCCCTACCCGCGCTGGCCGCCCAAATACCTCATAGTGGAACGCCCGTCGCCAGCGCGCCACCAATTCCACGTCGTCCTCCGCCGCCTGCCGCAGCCGGCCGCGCACCGGCGCCGATATCCTTGCGTGCCGCAGCTCGTAGACTCGCTGCCGTCGCTCGAGCTCATGTCGCTGGTCGGTGGCACCTGACCATGCCTCCGCGACACGCCTCGCGACCTCGCGCGGCCCCAACACTCCGGGCACCTCCCACCCCGCGCCGACCAGGTCCCCCACAAGCGCCCTGGCACCCTCTGCCAGGTCGCCCCGATGACCGTATACGACCAGCTTGTAGGGCGGCGTCATCATCGCCGCCAGCACCAGATCAGTCCCATCGTCCACCGTCTTCAGGCACGGCGGGGACTCGACCAAGTCCGGTTCGCGCTGGAGTCCAAGACAGACCCCGAGCATCAGGTTATTCGCGGCCTCATTCGCCTCCAGCGCCGCCTGCGTTCGCTTCAGGAACCTCTCGGCATCGCGGTACGTCCCCACCCTCATGCCTGCCTCCCGCACATCAGCCCGGTTGACCTGAAAACGGCGCCCAAGACATCCGGACCTGGTCTTCGCCACGACGTTCGCCGTCTCCAGATCCATACGCCCACAGCCGCCACGACTACGGCCAGCACTCCCGCGAGCTTTGCCTCCATACCGTACGACGTTCCCACCGTCCAGTCGGGTCCATACTGGCGTTGACCAGCAGGGACAGTCAAAGCGTTCGCAGCCATGTATCAACCGGATGTCCGCGCAAGGCCCAGCCGGCGGCTCTTTCGACCGTGAAGATCGTCAGCATGATGCCAGTCGACAGCAGGAGGCCGAATGTGAGGTCCTTCCACCAGCCCGGGCCACGGGAGAACATCGCCTCACCAGCTCGCAGGCCCGTCGCCCACCGCAGTGCGAGCGCCGACAGCCAAACTCCCGCCGCTAGCATGCCCCCGCGGGACAGTTTGCTTCCGAGGAAGATGCGCACGTTCGGTGACGCCCCGAGCCATCTCATGACCTGGTTGACGCCGACGCCCAACACGAGGGTGACCAGCCAGACGGCGGCGAAGAGGCCAGCATACACGATAAGGACGCGCAAGCCCAACCTGTGCCCGGTCCTGCTCGTCAAGAAGCTACTCTCGTGCCGCTGAGCTCCCCCCACCCCCTCTGCCTGGGCCCCGCCCCGAGCCTCGCCGTGGAGCCGGACGCTTGCCAGCCTTTGGTCCGCCTATAGGGCGCACCGTCGCCTCGGCCAACATGCGAAAGACCCCCAGGGCATGGACGGACTCGGTCCACGCATTCAGGCTAGCCTTCAGATCTGCGTATTCGGCGCTGCACTCGGCCAGGGCCTTCGCCCGGAGGGCTGCTGACGCCCAGACGGTGATCGTGAGGTACCGCCGCCGATCGTCCGTGTCGCGCAGGACGGTCATGCCGCGGAAGCCAGGGCTCCGGGCGAACAGGTTGCTCCACGCGCCGCCGGGCCCATACGCCAGCTCGAACTGGCCCCGGCCCTCGTCCTTGAGGACGAACTCCTGTACTTCCTCGATCACGCCGCCTCTCCCGTTCATCAACCCGCGTAGGGCCACCCAGCCGCACCCTTGCTGGTCTTCGCTCCGCCAACGGGGCGCCCCGCCGCTCGGCACCCGCCGCTGTCTCCCGACACTCTGCCGTTGTCCAGCTTCAACCCAGCCCCTGGCGCCAACAGACCTGGTGCCATGATAGGTAGCGTGATCCTCTAGTTGCTTCTCCCTAGGGGCACCCGTTGGCGTTGAACGTGTTGTCTCGGGACACGGCCACGCAGGTCACAGTGCCAGAGACCGCGCCGTCGACCAGCCGGGAGTTGGTGACGGTGACCTGGCCGCTGTCATCATGATAGACTGAATTGGTCTCGCCCTCCAGCACGCTCTGAGCTACATTGGCCGCGGCGCCTGTACTGGACAGGCCGTAGTTGGATGAGCTGCCGTCCTCGCCCAGAGCGCTGACTCTTTCGGCCGCCAGGGTAGAGCTGCTGGCATGGTTTGCGATGCCGATAGCGTCTATCGCCCCCCGCGCGGCGAAAGAGCCGCCACGCAGCGTAGCCTGCGCGCCGTCGTAGTTTTCCAGGCCCATGGTGATGTTGCTGCTGCCCTCGCCCAATGCGGTGACGCTCTCGGCCTCCAGAGTCGTTCCACTGCCACAAGTGAAGATACCCCAGGCCTGATACCCCCCACGCCCCGTGAACGAGCCGCCGCGCAGCGTTGCCACCGCACCGTTTTGCAGGCCGAAGTTCTGGTCGCTGCCATTCTCGCCCAGCGCCGTGACGCTTTGGGCCTCCAGAGTCGTTCCGCTGCCGTGGCAGGTGATGCCCCAGGCATTTGTCCCCCCGCGTCCGGTGAAGGAGCCGAAGCGCACAGTCGCCTGCGCATTGTTGACGTTCCACATGCCATAGTTGGAGCCGCTGCCGTTCTTGGCCAGCGCCGTGACGCGGTCGGCCTCCATCGTCACGTTGAACTCGTTGGAGAGGGCATAGTTGTTTCCCCCCCCGCGCGCGGTGACCGCGGCGCCGGCCACCTTTAGCGTCGCGCCGTTGTAGTTGCCCAGGCTGTAGTTGTCGGCACCGTTCTCGGCCAACGCTGTTATGCTTTCGGCCGTCATCGTCGAGGTGAACGCGTTTGAGATGCCCGTGGCCTGATTCCCCCCACGCCCGGTGAAATCGCCGCCCCGCACCACTGCCGACGCAAGGTCATAGTTGTACAGGCCGACGTTGAAGTCGCTGCCATCCTCGCCCAATGCGGAGATGCCTTCAGCCTCGAGCGTCGTGCTCACGCCTCTCGTGAAGATGCCCCAGCCGTACCCCTCTCCCCGTCCGGTGAAGTCGCCGCCGCGCAGCGCTGTCGCCGCGCCGGTTGTGTTGATCAGGCCTATGCCGTGGGCGCTGCTGTTGTCGGCCAGTGCGGTGACCTGCTGGAGCGTGATATCCGTACCACTGCCGCTCAGTACCACCGCATAGTTGCCCACACCGCCCCCCAACGCCCACGCCGTCACGTCCGCCACCAGCGTGCGCGTCGTACCCGCCGTCGCCAGCAGGGCCACGTTGTCAGTGCCCGCGCCGCCGTTGGCCACCGTCAGGTCGCGGAGGGTGACGTCGCTCGCCAGCACCAGCGTGGCGGCCGTCGGCGGCCAAGTGCCGTCAGCGATGATCGTGCTGGTGATGACCGTGGCGCCCTGCCCGGCCCCCTGCAGGTGGACGTAGGCTTCCATCTTTACCGTCTCGCTGTACACCCCCGGCGCCACCCACACCAGGTAGGGGTTGTCGGCCGCGGCGTCAGTTATGCTGTCGATCGCCCCCTGCACGCTGGTGTAGTCGCCGCCGCTCTTGGCCACAACGACCACGTTCTGGTAGTGGGTCGCCAGCCCGCTGGCGTGCAGCCCGTCCACCGTGTCGGCGTCCAGACCAGAGCCGGCGCCATCGTTGTTCAGAACAGTGGGCACAATCTCGCTGTCGCGGGCGATGCTTGCATCGACGCGCGCCTCGGCCACTGTACCCGCTGTGATGTCATCCCCACTGTGGGCGTGACTGCCGCCGCTGAGGCTCCCACTGACGGACAGATCGCCGTTCAGGGTGGTTGCGCCATCGATCTGCAGCGCGTCGCCACTTCCGGCGTTGCTAACCGAGAACGTCGCAGAGCTGCTGGTGGTAGAGATCTGCGCTCCGGGCACCAGGCTCAAGGCATAGGCGACCGGCAGTATCATCTGCCGAGGCGTCGCCTCGGCGTCCGCTCCCACTTTGACTCCCAGCCAAAGAGCTTGCCCGTTGAACAGAGCGGGGTTTAGGGCAGCGGTATCGCCCAGCGCGGTGCTGAAGACGCCGCCCTGCACCGTCACGTCCTTCGACTCCATCCACAGCGGCAACCCGCCGGATCCGAGGTCGTAGAGCCGAAAAGTCATGGTGTAGAGGCCGTCGGAAACGGAATCCCCGGTACCGGGGTCGGTCAGCCGGCCCTGATAGTGGAGCAGCGGTGCAGTCACGCCAGCGACACGCACCTCGCCTGATTCGGGGGTGGTACCCTGCGCGGAATGCGTCGTCGCAGCGCCGGCAATCAGCAGCACAACCAGCAGGACGACCAGAACGGCTGACGCGACCGTTGTTCTAGCGGCCATGTCTTCCCTCCTTGGCTTATGACCGGCCCAACGGGCGAAGGGGCCGGGGAAAACAAAAAGCAGCCAACCACATCTGGGACGTCCACCAGCCACGGGTTGACCGCTTCTATCCTTGAGCCTCTCTCCGCCCTTGACTTCTCGGCGCGATGATAGCTCCAGCGACTCATATTGAGCTATTGCCTATCGCATTATATCATAGCACCAGGTGGAGTCCAAGACATCGCATCCACTCACGTGCAACCCTTCCAAAGGCCCCCTTCTTTTCGGACGACGGCTTTGCCGCAGGGGACATGAGTGCTGAGAGGAAACGGCGCTTGACGAACGACAGGAGCACTGGCGCGAGAACGGGAGATGGGGCGGCAAGGAGCGGGACAATCCAAGGGGAGACCTGCGGACCATCCGCGACGAGCTGGGAATCGCGGGCTAAGAGCGATTCCTCGAGGCACAACCGGGCGGGCGACCTCCTGGCGAGGCAAAGACTTCAGTTCCTCAACCGCCCCACCCCAACCGGTAGAAGGTGTGCGCCAGCTGCAGGTACCACACCACCCCGCCCACCGTGGCCAGGAGCGACAGAATCGCCCAGATTCCAGGCAACCAGAAGGCAAGCCCGACAACGGACATGCCGAGCCCTACGTGCCCTTTCGCCTTGGTGAACACGGTGCTCCGCAGCATCAGGAGACTGCTGATGACGCCCGAGATCCCCACCAACACCAGGGACGACGCCCAGGCCGTCCCGCCGAAGACCGCGTGAAACGCCTCTCCGGCAGCCAGGTATTGGTTTCGCGCTGCATCGCTCGTGGCCACAGCGTATTGGTTGCTGAGGTATGCCATCTCGACCACCGGCCTACCGGCGAAGATGACCAGGTTGCCCATCAGCCTCAGCACCAGCGCGATCAGCGCGTACGATTCATTGACTGGCTTGAGCGCCACGTACACTGCTAGCAATGGTAGTACCATGATGGGTATGATGACCACCATCAGGACATCGAGCGATACGAGTCATCCCAACCGATTCTCTTGAAGCATTTCGAAGATGCTCGCCACGCTGGCGGACCCTGGCGAGTACGGCCAGATGAAGCAGGCGATCACTGCGATGGCAATCGATGCCACAAAGACGACGCAAGCAATGAATGCCACCCGGTGAAGGTCCTTCCAGCGTGAATCTGCGACGTCGTTCGGCCCCGATCGCGACACCCTCTCCTCCTATTGTCTATGGACTGGCTATGCGGGCCCCCGCTTGCTTCAGCCGGGCAACGCGCCACACGGCCTCGCCAAGAAACGAACGCGGCCAGCAGGCTAGATGGTAATCGCCGGCGCCCAGCCGGCAGCTCGCTCGGGCTCACCCTCTACAAGCGAGCCCTTGATGCCACGAACAACGAACCCCTCCGGCGGCGCCAGCGGGGTGCCGCCGCTCTCCTCCAGATTCCGGGCGGTCTTCGGTGCGGCATAGCCGAAGATCGAGCGCTTCGTCCGGGTGTCGAAGGCCGCTACCTTGACGCCTTTCAGGGCAAGGGCCCGTTCGACCAGAGCGTGGATCCCCTCCGTGGGGGAACCGCCGTGGGTCGGCGAACCGACGATCAGCAGGTCGAGCCCCACAAGCTCCTCTGGGCTCACGTCGCCTACCCTCACCGCTCTCCCACCAACAGCCTCTCCGATAGCCTGCGCCACCCTCTCGGTATTCCCGTGGACTGAATCATAGACAACGAGAGCGTTCACGGCCCACCTCCGATGTTGTGCGTCCCTGCCAGCGCGGCCCCATTTCCCTCTACTTCGAGAGAAGGGTTGAGATCTACCAGAATCTGCGCACACCCGGGAGAAACGTTGCAGGCCGCGAATCGGGATGCCCCGGCTCGTCAGAAAAGGAACGGCACAAACCGCTTCGTCTGCGCCATATATGCCACATACTCGGCACCGAAGAAACGAAGACACTCCGCCTCGTCCGCCCTGGCGGTTGCCAGGAGCGCCAGCGTCGCACCCACTGCGAGGCATGCGCCCATCCACGTCGGCACCTTGAAGAAGATGCCCCAGGCCAGGAACAGTAGGGAGCTGTAGAGAGGGTGACGGATGTAGCGGTAGATGCCGGTGCTGACCACGGTGGTGGTCTTCTCAAAGGCCAGCAGATGGGCCGCACCCTCCCGGTGCTCAGCCGGTTTTCCTTGACCGGCCAGCGAGCGAACGCCCATGACTACCGGGAAGATGCTTGCGGTGAGCAGGACCCAGGAGATCAGTTGATGCCAGGAGAATGGGTTCCTGAACCAGGAATCCACGTTGATCAGGAATAGGGCCAGGATCAGCTCCCAGGCGATGAACCGATAGCAGCCGTGAGAGCCCGGGGCCCGCAACGACCTCCGGGAAACCCAGACCAAACCGACTGTTGCCAGCACGAAGGCGATCAGCTTGACCATACGTCAACTCCGCATCGAGAACTCAAAGCCCGAGCAGGCGGGGCTGTCAAAGCGGCAGCGTGAGATCACTGGAGCATCGCACTACGGGTAGACCCTCTTCTCACCCACAGGAGGCATCTGGGCCACAGAATAGCTCGAGGAGGCCTCGTCCCACAGCAGCCACGCGTACCGCTCATCGTCCAGCGGGTGGGCAAAGGTGAACGCCGCCTGTGCAATCCGCCCGTCGTCGGTCATCTCCGTGACCTCCACGGTCACCTCGCTCAGCGCTACGACCTAACCGACCTGCATCGGGTTCCGGGGATTGTAGAGGTTCCCATCCAGCACCCGGTAGACGTTCTCCAGGTGGACGTGCATCACCATCCCGGTGGCGTCCTCAACGATTGCACCGGGCAGCGGCGTGCCCCCACCCTCGGGCGTCACCACAATCATCCGGTCATCCAGCCGCTCGATGTGAACTGGTGCGAAGCCCGATGACAGG
>JASFVG010000210.1:0-8119 GCA_050049955.1 Anaerolineae bacterium
AGGGGGAGGGCAAGTCGATCTCGTGCACGCCCTCCAAGACCATCCAGGCTTCGTCCTCTTCCTGTCTGGAGAACCCACGACGCAACAGCCTGTCGCATAGGTCAGTTGGTGTGCATGCCGGTGAGACGTAGATTGCAGCGTCCGCGCCTGTCTCACGAAAGAAGTCCGCCACCTCGGCGATCAAGCTATCCGCACGTCTGGCCGCGGTCCGTACCAGGCACGCGTGATTAGCATCCAGAGTAGGGAAAGCTGTGCTCCGCGACAACACGACGTCATCTCGCAGCACTACCTCCAGGCCCGGCGTGACATCGGCTATCGCCGCCGCGGCCGCGTAGTTCGCCCCTTCTAGCTCAGCAATCCGTTCCACCGGCGCGTCCATCGCCGTCTCCCAGTCCCTCGTGGTGAGCTCGACCCGGATATTGCAGGAAGATCAGAAACGCCGCCAGCATCATCGACCCGCTAAGAGGCCCGATTAATCGAACGCCCAGAGGGCCCCGTGGATCGAGCCGGCTGCGCCCCAGGAGCAGCATCAGCGGTAGCACCGCGGCAGCAGCTCCATTGATTGCCTGATCGAGCAGCCCCCAGGTGGCATAGTACGCTCCCTCTCGCCGTTGGCCTGTCAATACCTCGTCCTGGTCGGTGATGTCCGCCCCGAATGCGGGCGGGAGCATCGTGACCCCTGCCATGGCGACCGCTTGCAGCGTGATCCAGAGCACACCCTGGGCCATCAGAGGCAGCGGGATCCATTCGCCGATGAGCATCAGCCCCGGCAGAACCAGCGCTGAGGCTAAGAGGGACCAGGAGAAGACGGCGGTCTTGCCGTATCTCGTTGAGAGCCAAGTCACCGCGGGGTAGCATGCAAGCGATGCCAGGATGCCTGGTATGTAGAAGAAAACCGCATCCGCTGTAGTCAGCTGGCACACCTCGGTCACGATGAAGGGAATGGTCGCCTGAACGAAGGCGGTGACGCTCCAGTAAAGGATACCCGTCGCCGTCATGATCTTGAAGGCCCTGTTGCGCAGCATCGTGACGAAGGCCTCGCGTAGCGTCAAGCGTTCTTGGATATCGATCTGTCGTCCAGGCCGCTCCCTAAGCACCAGGATGGGCAGGTAGAGCAACGGCAGCGCGAACCCGGCGTAGATCAGTGCCGTGGTCTGGTACCCCAGGCTCCCTATGAGGGGGCCCGCCACACCACCCAATACCATGCCGAGCAGGAAGAAGCCTGACGACCACGCCGAGAACCGCACGCGGTGCTGGTCGGTGAGTGCGAGCTCCGGAAGCAGCGCCATGTACGGAACCTGGTTGAAGGTGTAGGCCAGGTTGTAGAGGAAGAACACCGTTGCCAGGTACACCAGGTTCCAGACTGACGTGCTCGATAGCGGTGGCGTCCAGAGAAGGAAGAAGAAGACCACCATAGGGAGCGCTGAGGCGGCCACAAACGGCAGACGCCTGCCCCTAGGGCTGCGGCAGTGATCCGAAAGGCGTCCAATCGGTGGGGCAGCGAGGGCGTTGATGACGCGTACCCCCAGCATCGTCGCCCCGAAGAGGGCCGCTGGAACGAGAGTGGCCCCCTCTCCGTCGGGGGGCAGGTAGAAGTACAGCAGCCAACCGCTCAGGACGGACCACATCGTTGTGCTACCCAGGTTGATCAGGGCATAGACTATGTCCACACGGACGGGTGGGGCATCCCGATCCGTCTCCAGAGCGTGATTGGCTAGTGACATGGGGTCATAGCGATAGGACCCTGCTTGTCGGCGAGGCTGGCCTCCTGGTCCACGACCTTACGGCTGCCAACCGTCTGAAGCAGGGTTCCCTGATGTGTTGACCTCAGCGCTCGTTTGAGGGACGTTGCTGGTTGAGCCAGCGGCTCAAGTCAACCTGGTCGATCCGCCAAAGACGTCCAACCTTATATGCTGGCAGCTCTCCTTGCTTGATCCAGCGACGCACTGTGTACACTGAGACCTGAAGCAGATCCGAGACCTCCTCCGGCGTGAGGAAGGCGTGTGAAGGCAGCCCCACAGGCACAGTAGACATGTCACCACTCCGAGGATATCAGCCTGCTCGATGCTGGCGCTATCGACAATAATATAGCACAAAGTGGCAGAGCTTTACATAGGACGTAGGTACTACCGAATTGTGAGGGCTGAAAGGGGGTGTCGGCGGATGGTACAGCGAACTACCGGTTCAAGGTGAGCCAACACGGTTGGGCTGGTACACCTGCACGTCGGCTTGCGGGTCTCAACACCTGGGTGGCATGGGAACGACCTGCAGACGCTCGGGTGCTCGCCGTAGGGGCCGTTCGGTCAGCGGCGCGACCAGGCGCTCCGGCTAGCCCCAAGGGCGAGGCTGAGAAGCCGGGCTCTGCAGGCCGGGCCCTAGAGGCCGGGCCCTAAAGGCCTAGGTCCATCTCCTGCTGCACCAAGTCCTGCCCCGCCAGCGACGGTGGCGGAGCCTGGTCCTCGACCGCGCCACCGGCCTCGTCCCGCTCCGGCTCCGACTCTGGCTCTGGTTGCGGCTCTGCATATGGCTGTGGCTCCGGCTTTCCGGCGGGCCCGGCCAGCCTGGCGATCTTCCGGCTGGTCTGACGCCAGGTGACCTTCGAGAGACCCAGCTTCTGGCGCAGTCTGGCGGCGTCCATGCCGGCCTCGTAGTCTCGGACGGCACTCGTCCAGCGCAACATCTCGAAGGACAAGCCCTGGGACAAGCCTGCTTCCTCGGCCACATGCGAGAGCACGTACTCCAGGTTGCGGGCAGTGCACGGAAAGAGGCGCTCCGTGACCTGATACTGCTCCCGGTACTCAGCTAGGGCGGCTGGCCACCAGACAGGCAGGGGTAGATTGCGCTCCTTATGCCTTCGTTGGGGGTTGGCGTAGCGGATCCACAGCACAGGCCGCGAAGGATCGCTCAGGTCGATGTGGTTCATGGTGATGCTCATACACTCGGCCTTCTTGATGCCTGTGTGGAGGAGGAGTGTTAACAACAGGTGCGGCCGCGCATCCGGCTTGTCGGCCTCACGAAGGGCTTGCGTTACCTCGAGCGCCTGGTCGACCTCTTCGTCAGATAGGACGTCGGGGAGGGGCACAGACACGGGCTTGTGGACCACCGGAGCCGCCGGGTCGAGCGATAGCACCTCCGCGTCTGCCAACCAACCGAAGAACACCTTGAGCGTTGTCACCCGCCGGGCCAGCGACTTCGCGTTGCACGGCACGTCACGTCCACTTTCCAACCACTCCGTGAATCGATTGAGGTCGCTGGTGGAGATCTCCCCGACGGCGGTCCAAGCGCCCACGAACTCCGCAAGGATATTCAGGTCGGACTGGAAGGCCTTGATCGTGTTTTCTGTGAAGTCCTCTTCGCGCATGTGCTCCTCGAATGCGCTTTTCGCCACGCGCAGCGAGGACCGCGCTGTTAGCCTGTCCGCGGGCTCTGGGTTAGCAGGATAGGGAGAATCTACCATTTCGCACCTTCCCTCTTTCGTATAGCACAACAGATGCATTGTACCTGTGGCCGATGCGGATGTCAAGTCTGGATTGGCAGGGTGGGTCGGGGCCGTCCGCGGCTCAAGAGGACTGCCACGGAGCTTCGTCTGGTGGCCGTGGGCCCGTGGGGGCCTTGGGTGGTCTACCTGTCGGATCGGGTTGAGGAGCTGCCGCGATGCGGCGGACACGAGATGGTCTTAGCGCGGAATTTGACAAGCCTGGGAGCATCGCCTACGCTTGGCCCTGGACCTCCCGGCTCAGACGATCGAAGAAAGCCACCATGACTGCGTGCCGCTCCGCTGCGACAGCCCGGGCCGTCGCTGTGAAAAGGCGGTCCCTGATGCGGGACAGCTTCACCACGAACTCGTGCACCGGTGTGTGGTCGAGTAGGACATCGCCGTCCGCCTCCCAGCGGTCCAAGTCCACGGATTCCCTGGGAACCCATAGCCGCTGGCCGTGCGCGCCGCCGTAGGCGAAAGCCCTCGCCACGCCCACGGCCCCGATGGCATCCAGCTTGTCCGCGTCGAACAGCACCTGCGCTTCCAGCGTGGCGGGCTGTGGATCCGTTCGGAAGCGGTGCGCCCCAACGGCGTGGGCCACTGCCGCCACGACTTCCGCCGGGCGACCGGCGAGGATCTCAGGGACCCGCTGCGCCGCCAGTGATGCGTGATCGCCCCCGACCTTCATCTCCTGCGCGCGACCGATGTCGTGGAGAAGTGCTGCGGTCCGCACGATACTCAGGTCCGCGCCCTCGGGGCGCGCGATCCTCTCGGCGACGCGGTAGACGCGCAGTACGTGGTCGAAGTCGTGGACGCCATCCACGTCTTCATAGAGGCGCCGTGCTTGCCCGATGGATATCACACGCGCTGTATCCGCCTTCGCAGTTCTCGATTGATAGATAGGAGCTGGTACGCCTCGTTCACGTCCCTGCTCGTGAGAAGCCCCGCGAATCCGCCGCTGTCGATCACCGGCAGGGCGTCCAGCCCCGTCTCTCGCATCTGCTGGTGGACCTCGAAGAGCTCGTCATCGAGGCGCAGCTCCGGAAACTCCGTCTCCATCACTTCCCGCACCGGCGTGTCCGCCCGCCGCGTCTTGAGCGCCTGTACGATGTTCTTGTGGGTCAGCAAGCCCACCAGCTTCCCCTCGTCGCACACGGGAAAGTCCGCCTGGAAGCTCTCCAGGGTCAGGTCAGCAGCACGGCTCACCGGGTCGTCCGGTGACACCTGACGCACGTCGCGCGAGAAGGCCTGGCTTACTCTCATATCCCCCAAGATCGACTTGATCCTTAGCATACGACCTTCCTGCGCGGCTCCGCTGTAGACGAAGATCGCGATCAGGATCAGAACCAGGTTGGTTGTGAGCAGCCCGCCCAGCCCGATGAGCCAAGCGAAGGCTTGGCCGATTCGAACCGCCAGATCTGTCGCACGGGCATGCGGCATAACCGTCGCCAGCAGCGAGCGAAGCACCCTTCCGCCGTCCATGGGGAACGCGGGGATGAGGTTGAAGACAGCTAACCCCAGGTTAGTGAAGATCAGATAGGGCAGGGTGTCCTGCCAACCCAAACCCGCCGGGTTTGTGGCGATTCTCCGCAGACTCCCCACGAAACTCTGTGGCGTGAAGAGGCTGATCGCCACGAGGACGATGGCAATTGCCACGTTGCTCAGGGGTCCGGCGACGGCCATCAGGAATTCCTCGCCCGGGCCTTCCGGCATCTTCTCGATCTGTGACACGCCACCCAGCGGGAACAGCACGATGTCCTCCACCGGATAGCCCATCCACGTGGAGGTCAGGCTATGCGCCAGCTCGTGGATGACCACGCACGCGAATAGCAGGAGCGTAACAACAACACCGAATAATGCCCCTGAGGCTGAGAAGCCACTCTGACCCAGGTAGCCGAACTGGACAGCTGCCCAGACAAGGATCAGCGGGAAAGTAAGGTGCACCTTGACGTCTATGCCCCGCACTGTGAAGAGTCTGAAACTACCCATCCCCCATCCTCCTTCATGGTCGAGACTAAGCCCTCAACAAGGGTACTTCCGTTCGCCTATGGACCCGCTGACCATACGGCTGCGCCGCTGCAAGGCCGAGTCGAATCGACCCGAATTAAGGGCGGCTGTCCCGTGGCCCAGACCGGTCTTGGTGGCTTCGGAGCGTCTGCCTAGTGTTTGTCGATAGAGCGACGACGGCGGCACCGACTCGCAGCTCGCTTCGTGGTCCCTTCGCTGTTGCTCCCAACCTTGTGCGTGTGCTACCTGAAACATCCGTCCGGTTATGCATCCTATCGCGCGGCCACGTGGCTGTCAATGGTGTCGCGCGGAAGCAGAGTCTCAGGCAATGCCCTCTCGCGTCTCAGCCACCACGTGATCGACCACGGCTCGGATGTCCTGAGTGTTCTGGTATACGGCCAGCTGACGGTCCGCGCTGCTGCCCGCTTGCAGAATGGTGTAGGCGTACTCGATTTCCCTACGGCTCCCCAGCTCATCCACGACGTCGTCGACCCAGGTCACGATCTCTCCGATCAAACTCGGGAATGCAACCTCCTTCTTCTTGCCGAAGTCGATCAGTCTTCCCTGAATGCCGTAGCGCAGCGCTCGCCACTTGTTCTCGTCGATCAAGTCCTTCCGGTAGAGGCGCCACGATTGGTTGGCCTGCCGCAATTGCACCAGCTTCGCTGCTATGGCCTGCACCAGAGCCGCCAGGCACAGCGTCTCATCAAGGCGCGTGCACATATCGGGGATACGGATTTCCAGCGTGGGGAACTTCTCGCTTGGCCGCACGTCCCACCAGATGTGGGTCGGGTCGTCGATGCTGCCAGTTGCCAGCAGCGTGTCGGCGTAGCCCCTATAGCTGGCATAGGATGCGAACTGTTGCGGTATGCCCGTTCGCGGCAGATTCTCGAAGACCACGCTTCGGTATGACTTGAGGCCCGTGTCACGACCGTGCCAGAACGGAGAACTGGTCGAGAGAGCCAAGACGTGCGGCAGGAAGTACCGCAGCTGGTTCATCATATCGATCAACAGCTCCCGGTCCTCGATGCCCAGGTGCACGTGCATACCAAATACCAGTAGCTGCCGTCCTACGTCCTGCAGGAAGCGGACCAACTCGGGGTATCTGCCATAGGGTGAGACCTCCTGCTTGACCCAGGAGGAGAAGGGGTGGGTCCCGGCCGAGGCAACCCAGAGGCCGGCGTCATCCGCCAGCTCCAGAACTGAGCGTCGGATGCGAACGAGCTCCTCGCGTGCCTCGCTAATGTCTCGACAGATCCGTGTCCCCGCTTCGATCTGCGATTGGAGGAACTCCGGTCGAATCTGATCGGCGAGAACCGCCTTGCCCTGTTCGAGGAACTGCTGGACGTAGGAGCGCAGCTCCCTTGTCTCGGGGTCGATGATCTGGTATTCTTCCTCAATTCCGAGGGTCAACGACGGGTTGATCATAATGGGTCCCTTCCCCATACTGATTATAGCACATTCCCCTTGCCATCCAATCCAATAGGGTCTAGCCTCACTCTGCGTGTGTGTGCTCACATCAAGTCCCTGGGCTATGGCCAGTTCAGACTCTCGAGGATTTGCTATCGCTTTCGGAGCGTAGTACAATCTGCTCAGAGTCTGTCAAACCCCATTGCGAGGAGAAGAACGGTTGGAGAACCTCATCGGCGTCGTGACCGACAGCAGCTGCGACCTTCCCCGAGAGGTCACGGAGCGCCACGGCATTCACGTGGTGCCCTTGATCGTCCACTTCGGGGACCAGACGTTTCACGATGGTGAGCTACCAGCGGAGGCCTACTGGGCGAAGGCCAGCGGGCCGGATCAGCCAAGGACCTCGCAACCACCCGTCGGTGTTTTCGAGGAGCACTTCGAGCGCCTGGTGGCTGGAGGGAGGAGGGCCCTCTGTCTAACGCTGACCGGCGCGCACAGTGGCACCTTCAACACAGCTCGCTTGGCCGCCCAGCGGTTCGGTGAGGCAGTTCGCGTCTTCGATTCCCAGTCGCTGTCCCTCGGTCTCGGGCTCCAGGTTCTCGTCGCCGCCCAGGCTGCGGAGGCCGGCCGCTCGATGCAGGAGATCCTCAGCCAGCTGGAAGACCTGCGCAGTCGCCTTCATCTGACCATTGTGCTCGATACGCTGGAAAGTCTCAGGCAGGGTGGCCGTGCCGATGCCTTCATCGCTATGGCGGAACGAATGACGCAGATGCTCAACATAAAAGCCATCGTCAACTTCGTGGAGGGCCGCGTGCAATTGCTGGCCGCAGCCCGATCGTTCCGGGCAGGCCTCAAGCGGATCCTTAATCTAGTCGACCAGCTTGGTCCCCTGGAACACCTCGCAGTGGTCCACGCACGGCGGCTGGACAGAGCGGAACAGATGGCTGACTGGTTGGCCGAGCAAACTGGCTTCGCGAGGGAGCGGATTTGGCTGAGGGAGACGGGGGCTGTGCTGGCCTCTCACGCCGGCGCCGGTGCAGTGGGCGTCTTGGCAATCCCGGAACATCCTGCCTCGTAGACGCTTCACACCGTGCTGTCCTGCGGAATGTGCCGCGCCGTCGATGCTGCGGTTCTGTCTCGGGCGGGGCGCTGCCCGCGCCACCAGCACCGTGGTGTTCGCTGACCTGCCGAGATCGGGAGAGGTGACGTCGTGTGAAAGCTGTT
>JASFVG010000211.1:0-8103 GCA_050049955.1 Anaerolineae bacterium
CTGCGGGCGCTGCCGGAACCGGTCGACCCGTCGCTTGCAGTGACTGTTTGCGAGGCTACGCCGGAGGACCTGAACAGGATGATCTGCCGGACGGGAGGGGCGATTCGAGCGCAGGTCGAGCACAATTTGGCCATCAGAAGTACCTGCTATGTCGCCGTGCACGAGGACACCGTTGCTGGCTATCTGTGGGTCAATCGAGATACCATCGACCTGGTGGGTATGCACGTGGCAACACTGACCCAAGGAAGCTCATTCGTGCACACTGTCTTCGTTTTTCCCAAGCAGCGCCGCAAAGGCATCTTTCAGTTCCTGTTTCTCACGGCTTGCCAGGGGCTGAAGGAGGCGGGATGTGTTTCTGTCGCGTGCCTCGTCGACAAAGCGAACCGGCAGTCTCTTGAGGCCTTCAGGCAGGCCGGCATCCGGTTTCGCAGCGCCGCCGTCCTGAAACTGCCCGGCATCAGGCCGCTGTTCTTCTGCAGGGCTATTCCGCAATCATGAATCGACTGAGGGCAGATAGCTGGAGAGGGCCCAGCCGCTATAGACCGGCCGACATTCCCCACCTTCTACGGAGCCCGCTCGGACGCATCCAGTTCCGTCACGGCGTCCACTACAGGCTGTGGCCTGTGCTATCCGCCCTGGCAGGCTGGTACCGTAGAATCGTGGTCCCCGGCACCAGGGTGGTCTGTGTGGTCGGATCGTACGGCAAGACGACCACGACACGCGCCGTCGCAGTTGCACTGCAGAGACCGATTCACAGGAATCTGCATTTGAACTGCTGGTCGTACGTATCCGACGCGGTATTTCGTATCCGGCCGGGAGACCGCCACTCGGTGATTGAGGTAGGGATAAGCGACACGGGGCAAATGGATCAGTATGCCAGGCTGATCCGACCGGACATTGTGGTCGTCACCTCGATAGGCTCGGAGCATCACCGCTCCCTGGGTACACTCGAAGTGACCCGGAGTGAGAAGGCGGAGATGGTCAGGGCGCTGCCGGAGTCTGGGCTGGCGGTACTCAACGGGGATGACCCGAACGTCCGCTGGATGGCAGGGCTGACGGCAGCCAACGTGATCACCTTTGGATTCGGTGAGGCGAATGATGTAAGAGCAACTGACGCCAAACTTGCCTGGCCAGAGGGCACCCGATTCCGCCTGCACATAGGCGGTGAAGCGCGAACCGTCCAAACCTCTCTGCTCGGAATCCCCATGGTCTATCCCGTTCTGGCTGCAATCGCCGTCGCCTCGGCTGAAGGTCTGCCTCTTGAGCGGACTCTGGCCGCCATTGAGTCCTTGCCGCCGACACCCGGGAGGCTCGAAGCCCAGCAGCTCCCTTCCGGGGCGATGCTCCTGCGCGACGACTACAAAGCCGCCCTCGAGACCATCCACGCGGCTCTGGATCTGTTCTCCGAAATTCCCGCTCGGCGCCGGGGTGTGGTCATGGGCGAGGTGTTCGAGCCGCCCGGAAGCCAGGGCCCGATCTACAGGGAAATCGGCAGACGTATCGCGGCAATGGCCGACTATGCCATCTTCGTCGGTGGCAGCTTTCAGCCCTACGCCGCTGGGGCAAAGCGCGCCGGCCTGCCCAGAAGCTCACTGTTCAATGCGAGAAGAAGTGTGCTGAAAGCCGTTGAGTACCTCCGCAACGAGCTTCGGCCCGGAGACGTCGTTCTAGTCAAAGGACGGAACACTCAACGGCTCGAGCGTATCGCGCTTGTGTTGGCCGGGCGCGAAGTCCGGTGCGAAATCAACTGCTGCAATACGCGCGTCGTCACTTGTGCGGAATGCCCGATGGTGGAACGGGGTTGGAACGGGTTGCGGGTGGTCATATGAGCGCTTCCTGTTCCGGAGATCAGGGCCGCCTTCCCCCCTCTGATCTCTACATCGTCTACAGCATGAGCAACTCCCCGTACCAGCGGTGGCAGGCCGATCTGCTGGATTTCAGCGTTCGTGAGGTCGGGCAGCCGGGGGTGATCGTGCGGCTGTGCTCCCTCGAGACTGCCTTTCCGGACCTCGTGGCAAGGCCCTCATCGCGCGGTTACACCTTTGTGACGCCCTCGTACGCGGAGGTGGGCGAGGGACCCGCCCGCAGGTTTATCCGGTGGGTGAAGCGGCTGCTCAAACGGCCCGCCCCCGGCAGGTATCATTTCTTCTGTCTGAACAAACCCCATGCTGTCAAGGCCTTTCTGGAATCGCATCCCAGTATTGACAGCGATGCGGTGCTGCTATGGCTGGATCCCGATATGGTCTTCAACCGGCCGTGGGAGCCACCGGCGTTGATGGTCCGTCCAGGCCACGTCGTCGGTCAGCGCTGGTGGGGCTACGACGCGGCGTGGTGCCGGGCGAACGGGGGCAGCGCGGCCGAGTCTCTCTGTCCAGCCAGCGACGAAGCCATCATGTTCCCCTTCTGCATCTCCGCGGGAGATATGCGGAAGATTACCGATGCGTATTGCCGATTCTCCCGAGAGATCTACCGCCGGACACGGGACTGGCTGTCGGAGATGTACGCGCACGCCATGGCGATGAGGGCAGCGGGGCTGGAGTGCCACCCAATCGCGGCGCTGGGCCCGTGCAACAACTGGGCTGACGAAGTCACCAACGATGCGAGCGCACCCATCTCGCACTACACCCAGCCGATGGTGGACGTCGACGGCCGCGAACTCTGGGACAAGAGGAAGTACACGCCGCACGCCCTATCCAAGCCGTGGAGGCGTCCACCGCCTCCCGAGGAGGCGGCTACGTTGACCGACCGAAGGACTCTTGAGATGCTTCACCGGTTCATCGATTGGCAACAAGAGGAATCGGGATGACGAAGAGGGCCGGCATCATCCAGGCGCTCAGGGATGCGGCCTTGATTCGGCGATCGGGCCTGCTCCACGAAGGCTACTACCGCAGCCAGTTCTACAAGGAGCTCAAGGCCGATCGGTACCTGTTGAGGCTGTCGCCGGTCCTTCACTACGTGCTCTTCGGCGCCCATGTGGGCAAGAGCCCCAATCCCCACTTCGACACCGAATACTACCTGGACGGCAACCCCGAAGTCGCCCGATCAGGCATGAGTCCGCTGGCCCACTATCTCCGTATCGGCGGAGAGAGGCGACGCAACTCCAGTCCATCCTTCGACACAGGATACTACCTCGACCACAACCCCGAAGTCGAGGGCTCTGGGCTCGACCCCCTCTCGCACTACTTCCGATTTGGAAGGGCAGCGGGCCGCAGCCCCAACCCGCTTGTCGCCACGGTTCGGAGTGTCGACCTGCCGCGCGAAGCGGACATCGCCGAGGGGCGTGCCTGGCTTCAGCAGGCGCTCGGGGCCTCCTCGGCGGGTGCTCCTTGTCCTCTCCGCTGTCCGGATCGGATCATCCGCTTCGAGTGGGACAGGGGGGGATGGAACAACGTCCGCATGGCTGCGGAGGTGATGGTCTGCCTGGCCGCGCGCTTTGGCCGCGCCCTCGTCCTCCCCGATCCCGACCGCTGGTATCTGATACCCGGCGACGATACCCACCTCTTCGACTACTTCGAGGGGACTGCCTTTCGGGCGGCTGTGCCTGCATTGCCCTCGGACACCCGGATGGAGGACGAATGGGAGGTCCCGGCGCGTCTGGCCGCCGTCAACACCGTGAGGTTGAGAACGGATGAGTTCAGACGACAGCAGCACCGCGCCAGTTGGTACTTCCCCAAGACTTCCCGCATGTTTGGGGTTCTCGCCAGCGTACTCGGGAGCGACCCCGAGCTCTACAGGCTGATCCACCAGGCCTTTCGGGTGCGCTCAGATCTGCTGGACCTGGCCATGGAGCTACTTCAAGGCTATGGGCTCCAGCCGGGCGAGTTCCTCGCAGCCCACGTGCGGCGGGGTGAGTTTGAGCGCCCGACTTTGCGAAACCTCCCCGTTGCTGCGGTCATTGAGGCACTGCGAAGACACGGCGCCGATGCAGCGGGCAGCGTGTTGATCGTGAGCGACGAGTACGACGAGGAGCTGCTGGAGGCCTGCCGCAAGCAGGGCTGGGAGCCGGTCTGCTGGTCGGAGCAGCACGCCGGAGATCCCAAGTTATCGGGAGTGCTCGACATGCTGTGCTGCTGTCTCGGCTGGAGGTTCGTGGGGACGCCTCTCTCCACCTTCACCACCGGCATCATCCAGTGGCGCGGCTACGTGTCTCGAGTGGCTGGGTCGCGAGTGGAGGCGATTCCGCGCTTCACTGCCGAGGTTGAGCAGATTCCATGGTGGGGTGTTGTGGACCCGCTGGCATGGCTATCTATCTGAGCCAGCGAGCCTGCTTGTTCAGACGAGGCAGCAAGCGGCGTATGTTCGCCGCATAGGCTTCCGATCGTTCCTCGAGGACCAGGTGGACCTGCCGAAGGAGGTCCCTCGGCATCTTGGTCAGCAGGCTTATGGCGATCGCTAAGCAGAAGTCGATCCAGATGCCCAGCCTCCCGGCCTTCCATGCCTGCGACAGAATCTCTCTCGCATGTAGCCGAGAGCCCGCATGTCCGTAGTACCGCGTCCACACGTTGAAGTGGCTCGGCACTCTATCGAAAGTGGCATACCTGTCGAGCCGGCCAAAGATCTCCAGGGTCTTCATCGTCCTGACGCACTTCTCGCATATTCCGCAATTGACAATCGTACCTGTGTCCTGCCGGAATCTGGTCCTCCTGAAGCAGACCCGGAGCGTGGAGTACGTTGCGTCCCAGTTTGAAACGACCTCCGTTTTCTCCGGGCGCATCAGGTCAGAGGAGTCGTGGATGGTCTCCATAGACTCCGTGCTGATGAAGTGATCGAGCAGCAGATGCGAGCCGTCGCGAAAGAACTCGTCAAACCTGTAGCTGGCCGGCACGTAGAAGCGGTGTAGTAGGCGCCCCAACACGAGGGCTGGGGACACCAGCATAGCACCAAAGGACTGCTTGAGGATATTCGGGTCGCTGAAGGACATGTAGTTCGTGCGACAGACAATCAGCTCGACGCCGTGCCTGGCCAGCATGGGCTCGATCGATCTCTGGATCCTCGAGAAGTGCCCTTCATCGTGGAGGTCGATGTCGACGTCGAATCCATTGATCATCAGACAATGGGTGATCTGGTACTCCTGGACCGGCTCGTTCTCGGGAAGGTGGCGCCACAGCGTGAAGTGAGAGTCGACGCCCCCCGAGAAGGAGCTAGCCACCCCGCACACTCGTGGAGCCGTCGCCGAAGGTTCCAACTGATCGGGCACGATGTCGACCGGTCTGAAGAACGTGGGCTTCCACCTACATTGGATGCGCTGATACTCCTCCATTCCCCTGAGCAGTCGCGGGGAAAGACGGCCCTCCAGGTGGAGATCCTCGCCGAAAGTCATGGCCAAGGGAAGCAGGGCGACGGCGAACCCGTTGACATGATCCGTCACGTGATCCCTGTGGCGGGCGGGAAAGCTGAACCACAGCTCCTCCGGCAGCTTGGTGGTCACGGCGTGCACCTCGACCCGCGCCGACACGCACACCCGTTCACTATCCTCAACGATCCTGGGTGGGAAGATCCTCATAGCGTCGCTGCTCTCCTCTCACAGACGCAATCCACTCGGATGCCACCTGGGCGGACGGGCTGGTTGATGGCGTTCACGGGACGGGAGACTCGATGGGTCTCCGAGGCACAGCTGTCTAGAACTGGTAACCAAATCGCTCGACATCCGCTGCATAGACGCTCTCCACGATTTTCAAGCTCTCCGCATCAAAATAGCTGCGGTAGTCCCTTCTAGGCTGGCTCACGTTGAGCGGCAGCAACGGAGAGTCAATGCCGAGCCTTCCCGCGACATCGCGATAGTCCACCTCTATGCTCTCGAAACGGCCCACGAAGTCGACGATGATCTCGCCGCCCTCGTCGGTCAGGAATTCGATCTGGGGCACGAAGTGTATTCCAGTCTCCCGGTTCGGCCTGGCGAGATAGCCTCTCGCGAACGAGGGTATGTCATTCATCCCTTGAAGATGTCGCTCCGCCCACTCCCTGTCTGCGGCGTGCATTCCACCATCCTTAAGGAACAGGAAGGCGGAGACTACGCGATCCCACGGGTTTCTCACGAATGCGAATTTGAAGTATTCTTCGAACCTCTCCTTGCCAAAGACCTTCTCATACGTCTCTGGGAAGTGGTGTCCTCCTACCGCGTGCCCAAACAGGCTCCTTGAGATCGAGTTCCCTCCAGTCCTGGGGACGTGGAAGAAAATACATCTGTACTCGTCAAACCCCAGCAGAGAGTCATCGTTGATCACCGATCTCCGCAGTCGTCTCAGATACCTCCATCTGGTCCACGCGTCGATGCCGGCAGTGATCTCCTGCCGCTCTCCTGGAGGCCACGTCGTCTGGATGATGGCCTTCAGCAGCGTGCCGATCATTCGTTCATATCTCTGCATCGAAGCCGAGGCACCCGAGCCACGTGCCAGTCCTCTGCTCCTTGACGTGGTATCAGTTCTCACGCCACGCACTCGAAAGCGTCTTGGGATAATCGGCCACGCAGTCCGCGCAGCCGATCGGCAATCGAAACCATAGCTCCGTGGGTATCTCTGTCACCACCGAGTCCACGCCGATTCGCGCCGACACGCACACGTCTTCGCCGTCTAGGGCGTTGTCAGGGTTGTAGGTCCTCAAGATGTCTTCTCTCCAAACAGTAGGACGACGGGCGATGCCTAAGCATCCCGAAATGATGCCCCGACAAGCTCGCGCCTGGTCGGGGTGTCAGGTCGCTGCTCACCCCTGCCCGTCCAAGTCAGGGCGCCCACGAGAGAGCCTGCGGATCGACCTGCGCCCACAGGCAACGCGTGATCCCCTGCGGAGGCGTTCCCTGATCGGACCCAACTTGGTTGTGCGGACCTCCTGATCCTCGCGCGACGGGATCTCGGTGCGCACCCCAGCCTCTATCGACCCTGCAGATAGGGAGTAATGCCCCTGGCGATGCTATCCGCCACTGACCTGGAGAGTTTTCCTAGGAGATGCATCACCACATCGGGGAACAGCACGGCTGCGCCCATTCTGGCGCCTAGTGGAAGATGGAAGCCGTGCTTCACAAAGACTAGGCCACTATTCCTGAAGTGTCCGTCTGCTTTGACCCTGGCCGCCAGGGTCAACCCGGGACTGAACCGAAACCCGATCTCTGATATGACCGTGATCCAGTATGCCCTGGGTTGGCAGTTCACGTGATGCCACCCCTTCTGCCCTGGCAGTGCGTGCGTCATGAAGATGTATCTGTCGGCGAATCCGAAGGTTTCGAGGTAGTTCCGAGCAACTGCTTCGTCGACATGCTCAACAAACTCGCAAGCCCAGATCATATCGAAGCTTCTGTTGGGTACGTAGGGGCCATCGCAGAAGTCATGCCGGGTTACCCAGTCACGCCCGACGGTCAAGTCCGGGATTTCCTGTAAAAGGCCGCGGCGTGAGCAGCTAGCGGTGTACATGGGTCTCCTGGCCAGGGTAGAGCGGCAGGCCAAGCTCCTGACGGAGAAGAGCCAGTTGCTGACGGTCGAGCTCCGTTGTCGTCACGGCTCGCCAACGTTGACTGGTCTTCCAGAGAGCGGAGAAGACCAGTTTCAAGCAAGCCCGCTCGGTGAAGAAACGCGGGATCACCTTGGTTCGCCGGCGGCTCTCCTGGAAAGCTCGCTCAAGCAGGTTTGTGGTGCGAATGGAGCGCTGATGACGCAAAGGGCAACGCAGATAGACCAAGCAAGCTTCGAGATCGTCGTTGAAGCTCCTCATCGCCGCCGGATAGGGCTCTCGGTAGTCTGCAAGGACCTCAGCCGCTCGTTCTTGGGCCATCTCCAGGGAGGGCGCGTAGAAGACATCGCGCACCCGTCGCTTGATCTCCACCTGAGCGTCTCGAGGCAACTTGTCCAGGATGTTCCGCGTCTTGTGAGCCAAGCAACGCTGTCGCAAACTGCGCCCCCACACTTCAGTGACTGCCCGGATCAGTCCCGGCGCCCCGTCCGTGGTGACCAGCACCGGCGCCTGCAGGCCGCGCCGCACCATATCTCGGATGAAGTCCAAGCAGTTCTGATAGCTCTCCCGGCTCCCCAGGGCCAAGTGCAGCAAGACTTTGCTGCCGTCTCTGCAGATCCCCCAGGCACAAAGGATCCCTTGACTGCAGCCCCATTGCCGCAA
>JASFVG010000212.1:0-8076 GCA_050049955.1 Anaerolineae bacterium
TACGGGCAGCGGCACGTGGACAACATCCGCGCCCACAGCCCGGCAACCTGGAAGATGGAGGTGTGGCGGGCCCCGTCCTTCTACCCGCCCATCATTGACTATCCGGAGGAGCACCTGCCGACGTCAATTCCGGAAGCGGATCTGATCCTCGCCTTCGGGGAGCACAAAGGTGTCGTGGAGCTCCTGCCGGAGGTGGTACGTATGACCGGCGCGCAAGCCGTCGTCGCGCCCGTGGACCGAGAGGAGTGGCTTCCACGCGGCCTCGCCCGCCAACTCCGTGGATGGCTGGCCGAATCGGGCGTAGCCTGCGTCACACCGAAGCCGCTCTGTTCACTCACAGAGACGCACTACAACGTCAAACGCCACCAGGTCCAGTACGACAACTTGCTGATCGCCGAGTTCGCACGCTGCTTTGGACGCCCCGAGTTCCGAGTCGCCGTCGACCCGGAGACTCGCGACCTTGTGTCGATTGAGGTGGTGCGAGACGCCGCCTGCGGCTGCGCTCGCCACGTCGCCGCCGAGTTACTAGGTGTGCCCGCGGACGACGCCGAACGACTGGCTGGCCTGCTCCATCACCACTTCCCCTGTTTGGCCAGTATGGGTATCGACGACGACTTCAATGACACCATCCTCCACGTGTCGGGCAACATCATGAAGGACCGGATCAAGACCGAGCTCCACGACCACATCCGGATCCGCTACATTGTGCCGGGTAAGAAGGCCGCCTAACTCGGCAAGCCGCCCACCGTGCCGCCTGGCACCCGGAAGTGATCTCCCGCTGGCGTATTGGCTTCGCCCTCTGGGAGAGACCTGCACCTTGCGGCCAGGCAGCCGGTCAAGGCCCTTGGAGGTGCCGCAAGCCAAGCAGGTCGGGCACAGTGACCCGATGCCGCAGGCCAGCTACTTCCGCTTGGAAAAGCCGTACGTCCCCAGCAGCTCCCCGATTCTGCGGTACTCCCCGGTGAGGTAGGCGAATGCGTCGATCTCTGCGATGTCAAGATGACCGGCTTCATCCAGGGCGCCCTCGTCCATCTGGACTGCCACCACCTCTCCAATGAATAGGTCGTGACTGCCCAGCGCAATGGTCTGCAGCAAGCGGCACTCGATGTTGACGGGGCATTCCGCAATGAGCGGCACCGCTACCTCGGCGCCGGGAGCCGGCGTGAATCCGCAAGCGCCCCACTTGTCCTCGTCGCGCCCCGAAACCATGCCGCAGTGATCGACCAGGTACACTTGGTCGGCCCGTGGCAGGTTGACGACGAACTCGCCCCCAAGCTGAATGAGACCGTGGGAATGCCTGTCGGGGCGCACCCCAAGACCGACCTGTGGCGGGCTGGAGCATACCGTGCCCGCCCAAGCTAGCGTGATGATGTTCGCCTCCGAACCGGTGCCACAGCTGACGAGCACCGCCGGCAAAGGGAACAGCGTAGTCGTGGGCTTCCGAATTTCCTTAGCCATCGATAACACCTCCTTGGTTGCGGGCCGGGGAGGAAGGCCCCCGCCAGCTCAGTTGCCAGTCGGCCCAGCGCAGACCGCATCGCAGATACCCGTCTCAGGAGTTGCAGTATACATGACCTGGTCGGTTGGGCAACTGAGAAGGACTCCCGTCCTGCACGGACACCTTCGATTTGCACGGTGGGGACGGATGCAGTATAATGGGTCCAAGCTTCCAACCAGTCATAGAGCAATGGTAATTCGGTACACTCTCCGTATAGGTCTTCGCCAGTAGCCCAACTCGAATCGCGAGCTTACAAGCCTAGCACCGGCTAGCCCTGTTCACGCAGTCCTGGTACTGCTTGAGCAGGTCAGCGCACGGGGCTACCTAGCAGGAGAAGGGGCAACAGCCAAGTGGCATCACCGCATACGATCTTGCTCGTGGAGGGCAGAAAGCCAGAGGGAAACCGGCTGGCCCCACTACTGAATACGGAATACGAGCTCTCCACAGCCAGCACCCGACGGGAGGCCCTAGGGTGCCTTGACAGCGTCCAGCCAGAGGTCATCGTATTGGACGCTCCTTCCCTCCGCTTCAGCTGCCGCCGATTCTGTGACACGCTGCAGGGTGCCTGTGCCTCGCTGCGCTATCCGTTCTCGTCTCAGAAGCTGATCAATCGAATCTCGTGGTTGCTGCCCGACCCAGATAGCGAGGTGCTCCGTAGAGGCAAGCTGACGTTCCACGTCAAACGCCGCTCGGTGACCCGAGGCGATGCGGAAGGCATCGACATCCCAGTGCTGCTGTTGTATGCAGAGGGTCAAGCCCCTGAGTGGACGCCGGAACGCCACCTGACGCCCAAGCAGGCTCGGCTTCTAGAGCTCTTCATGCGCCACCCAGGAAAGGTGCTCACCCGCGAGTTCCTGATGAAGCAGGTGTGGGACACGGACTTCGTTGACGATACGCGCACCCTCGATGTGCACGTGCATTGGGTGCGGGAGGCAATTGAAGAGGACACAAGCTCGCCTCAGTATCTGCACACCGTGCGCGGAGTGGGCTATTGCTTTCGCGTGCCGCCCGCCGCGGACGAGCTCGGCTGAGCGAGTTTGCCGAACTCCTGCTTTGTGGTAGAATCCTGCGAGTATCAGCATAACACACGCCTTCTGACCGGCGAGACCGTGCCGGGGCCAGCCACCCTGGTTTCTCACCGGGATGACGGGGGCGGAGGAAATCAAAACGGGCACAAGGAGGTCCCCTACAATGGCTGACATTTCTATCAAAGCACTCCTGGAAACGGGTGTGCACTTTGGACACCGCACCCGGCGCTGGCATCCGAAGATGGCTCCGTACATCTTCACTGAGCGCAAAGGCGTGCACATCATCGACCTGCAGCAAACGCTCCAAACACTCACTGAGGTATCTGAGCTGGTTCAGGACGCGGTTGCCGCTGGAGGTACTGTTCTCTTCGTCGGTACAAAACGCCAAGCGCAAGCGACAATCGCGCGAGAGGCGGAGCGGTGCGGTATGCCATATGTCAATCTGCGCTGGCTGGGTGGCACCTTGACGAACTGGCAGACCATTCGGCAGCGCATTGACTACCTGCATAGCTTGGAAGCGCGGCGCGAGCGGGGCGACTTCGATCTCCTGACAAAGAAGGAGGCCCTGGAAAGGGAGCGAGAGATCGAGAAGCTTAATCAGCGATTCGGCGGCATCCGAGAGATGCGGGAGCTGCCTGCTCTGCTGTTTGTGGTCGACATCCAGCGCGAGGCCACGGCGGTGGCTGAAGCGGACAAGCTGGGCATACCAATCGTCGCGATGGTGGACACCAACTGCGATCCTGATCCTATTGACTACGTCATTCCCGCAAACGACGACGCCATACGCTCAATCAGGTTGATCACCCACGCCATCTCGGATGCCGTCCTGGAGGGTATCGCGCAGCGAAAAGCCTACCAGGAGCAAGAGGAGATGGTGGATGTCGAGGACATCGACCTCGAGGACGAGAAGTACCTCAGCGCCGCGACGCTAGCCCGGCTTAGGGAGTTGTCATCCAGGGACAGTGGGGAGGACCAGGCGAGCGAAGAAGCCTAGCCCTCAGCCCGTTAGAAGCCGAACTGAGAGAGCGTCCGCGCCACCGGTGAGCTGCGCGGCCTCGTTGCCGGCGAAGGTGGCAAGCCATATGCTGTAGGACGCCAGCGGCCGCAGCTAGTAAGCCAGATGGTGTGCCTGTTGCGGGTACGCGATCCTTGTTGGACAAACGGAGAGACGAAAGCTTGGAAATCACAACATCTATGATCAAGGAACTGCGCGACGCGTCAAGCGCCGGCGTTCTCGATTGCAGGGAGGCGCTTAGCGAATGCGATGGGGATTTTGAGAAGGCTGTCGCCTATCTACGAGAGAAGGGTATGTCGGAGGCGGCTGAAAGGAGCACCCGAGAGGTATCGGAGGGACTCATAGAAGCGTACGTGCATACCGGCAGCCAGGTCGGTGTGCTTCTGGAGCTAAACTGCGAGACCGATTTCGTTGCCCGCACTGATGACTTCAGGGCATTGGCTCACGACCTGGCGCTCCACATTGCCTTCGCCGCACCACTCTGCGTCGTGCGTGAGGAGCTACCTAAGGAACTGGTCGAAGAGGAGAAGAAGATCTATCGCCAGCGAGCCCTGGAGGAAGGAAAGCCTGAGCACATCGTTGAGCGCATCGTCGAAGGCCGCATGGCCAAGTTCTACGAGCAGAGCTGTCTGTTGGAGCAGCCGTTCGTCAGGGACGAGGAAAAGACGATTCAGGACCTGCTCAGCGCCGCCAACGCGACTTTCGGGGAGAATATCGTGCTGAGCCGGTTCGTGCGCTATGAGGTGGGGAAGTAGGCTGGCCGAAGAGCCTCGCTCACAGGATCATCGGTGGGTTGCGGCCGTGCGCACGCGTCGGGCGAGCCAGTCCTTAGGCGGGGGTCAATGGCTGTAGCCAAGTACAAACGCGTGCTGCTGAAACTCGGCGGGGAATCGCTCGCGGAGCCAGGCGGCTACGGCATCAGCCCGCATATGGCTGAGGAAGTCGCCGCCAAAGTGCAGGCCGTTCGGGCCCTGGAAGCGGAAGTTGCCATCGTCATGGGCGCTGGCAACATCTGGCGCGGGATAGATGGGCTAACGCACGGTATGGATCGCGCCACCGCCGACCATATGGGTATGCTGGCGACCGTGATGAATGCTCTTGCATTGGCCGACGCCTTGGAGCGCATGGGCAGCACCATCCGTGTCCAGACTGCCATCGAGATGCGGGCCATCGCCGAGCCGTACATCCGGCTGCGTGCAGTCCGGCACCTGGAGAAAGGCCGTGTCGTGATCATCGGCGGCGGCACGGGCAACCCGTATTTCACGACGGACACGGCAGCAGCCCTGAGGGCCATGGAGATCAATGCAGACCTGTTGATCAAAGCCACCAAGGTGGACGGCGTCTATTCCGAGGACCCCCACGAGAACCCCGACGCACAGCGCTTCGAAACCCTGACCTACATGCAGGCCCTGGAGAAGCGAGTGGGGGTTATGGATGCGACGGCTATCTCGCTCTGCATGGAGAATGAGCTTCCGATCCTGGTACTCAATATGTGGCAGCCCCATAGCCTGGAGAAGGCGGTACTGGGGGAACCAGTCGGCACACTGATATCACGATAGCTATGTATCAAGAACTGCTTCGCGAAACAGAGAAACGTATGCTCAAGGCCGTCGAGGTACTGAAGGCCGACCTACGAACGATCCGGACAGGCCGAGCTTCTCCGGCGCTGCTGGAGCGCGTGACGGTCGAATACTACGGACAACCGACGCCTCTCAATCAACTGGCAGTCATATCTGCCCCTGAGCCAACGCTGCTCGTGGTGCGGCCCTACGATCCAGGTTCGCTCGAGGAGATTGAGCGAGGAATCCTTACGTCAGATGTGGGGCTTACACCATCGAATGACGGTCGGATCATCCGCCTTCCTATCCCCCGTCTGACAGAGGAGCGGCGTCAGGAGCTGGCCAAGATGGTGCGGCAGCGCGTCGAAGAGGGCAAGGTCGCCCTGCGCAACGTCCGCCGAGACACGCTGGAGGATCTACGCGAGTTCGAGAAAGAGAAGCTCGTCTCCGAGGACGAGTTCTATCGCGGGAAAGAGAAGCTGCAGGACCTCATCGACCATTACACTGAGCAAATGGAGGAGATCAGCTCCCGCAAGCAGCGGGAGATTATCGAGAGTTAGTGCGGGAAGTGGTTGAAGTCCTCCGCACGCCTAGACTAGAATCCCACGTCGTCGCCTCACCAGCATACGGACAGGTCGGAATCGCCACTCACAGGCCTACTTGATAGCATGCCCTCGGATTCACGGGATACCAGCCCATATCCCCCTTTGGAGCACGTGCCAAAGCACGTGGGCATCATCATGGATGGCAACGGTCGCTGGGCCCGCCGTCGCGGGCTGCCGCGGGTCGCTGGCCATCGCGCTGGCGTGGAGAACCTCCGCCGTGTCCTCCGCGCTGCTGTAGAATTCGGTATTCGGTACCTGACGATCTACGCCTTCTCGACTGAGAACTGGGGGCGCCCAGAGGCTGAGGTGCAGGGCCTCCTTTCCATCTTGAGGCGAGTGCTTGATCAAGAAGTACCTGAGCTTCACGAGCGCGGCGTCCAGCTGCGGCACCTGGGGAGCTTGGAACGTATACCACCGGGTCTCGAGCAGCGAGTCCGCGAGGCTATGGAGCTCACGAAGGACAATGATCGCCTGGTGCTGAACGTGGCCTTCAACTACGGCGGGCGAGCTGAGATCGTGCACGCGATTCGCCGTCTGGTCGCTGACGACGTGGACTCCGACGAAATCGACGAGGCACTGGTCAGCAGCTACCTCTACACGGTGGGACAGCCTGACCCCGATCTGATCATTCGTACCAGCGGAGAGATGCGACTGAGCAACTTCCTAGTCTGGCAGGCTGCCTACGCCGAATTCTACACAAGCCCCACGCTGTGGCCCGATTTTGGTAGGGACGAGCTCTACGAAGCACTGAAGGACTTCGGCCAGCGCGAACGGCGCTTCGGCCTGGTTCCTGAGTCATCTGCGAAACCATAGGTTCGCAGCCTCCGATGACGGGGGAGCGTGCATTGCGAGGTCGCTCCCGAATACCGCTGACCCGTGCTACGTGCCCGCCTACTCACGGCAATTGCCCTAATTCCGATCGTTGTTTGGCTCATCTATCTGGGCGATTTGCCGTTCCTAGCCCTGATACTGGCTGCTACAACGCTCGCTGAGATCGAGTTCTGTCTGCTTGTGGCTGGCCGCCGGTTCCGAGCGATCCATCTCTTCGGGATCGTGCTCCTGTGGCTGTTCGTGCTTGACGGCAGGTTCCCGGGATGGGGCATCCTCAGGACGGGTCTGGCCCTTACATTGATCGCTTCCCTCGCCTGGCGGCTGGCTGACTACCGGCGCACGCGGACAGCGGATTGGACCGGGACAGTTGCGAGTGGGGTCTACATCGGCGTGTGCGCATGGCACCTGATCAGACTGAGGGATCTGCCGCAGGACGGGCGCTGGTGGACCTTCATCATCGTACCGGCCATTCTGCTTGCCGATTCTGCTGCCTACCTCGTTGGATCTCAGTGGGGGAAGCTGAAGCTGGCTCGGTCCGTAAGCGCCGGAAAGACCTGGGAGGGGTATCTGGCAGGCGTGCTGGTCGGCGGTCTGGCGAGTGCGCTGCTGGGTTGGCTCTGGTCATTCAAGACCGGACCAGGCAGTGCGATCACGGTGATTCGGGGGCTCGTAGTCGGAACGCTGGTTGCCGCCCTCGCACCCGTCGGTGATCTGGCGATCTCGACCGTGAAACGCGAGGCAGGCGTGCAGGACAGTGGAAGGCTCCTGCCCGGGCACGGCGGTGTCCTAGATCGCCTGGACAGCGTCATGTGGGCGGGCGTAATTGGCTATGCTTGCATCACCTGGTTTCTGATCTGATCGCTCGGAGGAGGAGAGCGCGCACTGATGGAGAGTAGACGGACGGTCCGCCATATCTACCACAAGGGAGTCATCTTCTGCAAGCCCGAGACACCTCTACAGGAGGTTGTGCGGGTCATGGCCGACACGGAAATCCACGCCATCATGGTTGCCGAGAGAGAGGGAGACCCACCCGTCGGCGTCGTTTCACATATGGACATTCTCAGCCACTACAGCGAGGACCTGACGGCCATTGAGGCCCGCGATGTGATGACGACTGAAGTGGTAAGCGTCCCTGAGAACGCGACGGTGAAAGAGGCGGCCGATAAGCTCCTTCAGACGAACATCCACCGCTTGCTGGTCGTCGACGACCAGAATACGCCGCTGGGCATCCTCTCCACCACGGACATCATACGGGAGATGAGAGGGGCCCGCTGGGTGTGGTACCTGGACTGACCAGGCGAGGCACACCCCCTAGGTCAGAGGAGCAATTATGGACGAGGCCATCGTCACGATAGAGCGGCACATCATCGAGCAGGAGCGCGGGTTTCCTCAAGCAACCGGCGTTCTGTCTAGCCTACTGTACGACATTGCCCTGGTAGGGAAGGTGATTGCCCGCGACACGACCAGGGCCGGCCTGGTGCAGATCCTGGGTTCCGCGGGCAACACCAACGTCCAAGGCGAGGAGCAGATGAAGCTAGAC
>JASFVG010000213.1:0-8040 GCA_050049955.1 Anaerolineae bacterium
TCACCGTCCTGATTATCCAGAACCTCGATGACTTTGCCCTGAGCGCCGCTGACGATGGCCTCCTCCAGCTCCTGCATATCCACGCCTTCGAAGTCGGGTGCGAAGCGCTCGGCGATCCTTAGGCCGGCGCTCACCAGTCCCAGCGGTATGGTTACGTTGACCTTGCCCGTGCCCGAAGCGAGATCAGTGACGCGGATGCGCAGGTACCGATTCTCCGTTCCGATGGTCGGTCCTGCTCTGCCCGCGGCCTGCCCCTTGCCCAGTGCCCGCAGAAGCGTGGTCGCCTCCTCCGCGGTGATCTTCCCGTCCTCCAGCATCTGAAGAACCCTCAATCTCTCCTCACTCGCAGCCATAGTTCCACCTCCTAACTGATATGGATCTCCACTCGATCCCCGCTGTCCCCCTCGTCCACCTGGACGGCAAATGGGTGTCCTTGACGCAACTCGTCCCGCACAGCCTGCATGAGCTCATCTAGAGATGCTCGCCTGAGCTGGGGGATGAAGGGGGCTACAACCTGCAGAAGCCAGATCACCGGCGCGAGCGGCAGAGGAAGGGAGATCGCAAACCGCCGGCCGCTGCGCTCCCGGATACGCAGGGTGAACCAACGGGCTTCCTTGAGCCACCAGCCGAGAACCATCATCAGCAGGCCAGCTACGGAGACAAGCCAGGCCCACGCCAGGCCAGGCATGCCCTCGCGTGCGTACGCAGTAGCCAGCAGGACGCCGCCTCCGGCCAGAGCTGCGACCCCCACGTTGAACGCGACCTGCCACAGGACCTGGACGTACCGGGGGCGAGCTGGTGTGCCCGGTGCCCCCGGGGCAACGGTCTTGGCCGTCTCGGAGACACGGGCTGCTGCCCCCGGAGCAGGCTCTTCCTCCCCGGCACCGACAGCAGGTGCGCTATCCAACGCCTTCAGGCGCCTAACACCCTCCTCAACGTCAATCTGACCAGATTCGATCAGTTCCAGTATAGCTAGACGGTTGCTCATGAGTCTCCTCTTGCATAGGTCTAGGCCTGCCCGATGACCTCCTCCGGAGAGGACGGCTCCAAGTGCGGCATATGTTCTGCTGCCTCGAATGAGCTCCCCGACCGGCGGTGCAGGACCACGAACATCGCTGTGGCCGTCAGGCCTACCAGGAATGTGGCGTGCCAGACCCATCGGGGATCCGCGTTGTCCATCACCAGGCCTGACAAGGTGGGACCAACCGCGGCTGGTATGACCCAGCTGAAACCGAAGACGGCCATGTAGCGGCCACGCATATCGTCAGGCGCGAGCCGCGACACCAACGACTGGGACACCGGGGCGGTCAGCATCTCGCCCAGCGTAAGGGTCGCCACGGCGACAAGGAACAGCCCATAGCTGGCGACAAAACCGTACAGGCCAAACCCGACGGCGTACAGCACCATGCCGGCAGCCATCACGAGAAGGGGGCTGTACCCACTGATCCTCCGCGCGATGGGAAACTGCAGTAGAACCACCATAGCTGCGTTGAGGCTGAGCACATAGCCGAAGCCCTGCTCCGACACACCGTGGACGTCCCTCAAGAAGACAGGGAGCGTAGACGTCAGCTGTAGTGCAACGAGCGCCTTGAGCACGGAAGCAAGTATGAATACGACGAAGACTGCGTCCCTCAGCACTCGCCCGTACCCTTTGAAGGTCTCCATCACGGTCGGCTCCGGCTCGCCGTCACGGGGTGTGGGCCTGGTCTCTCGGACGGTTAGGAGCACGACGGCAGCGGTGATGAGGCTAGTCACGGCATCGCAGGCAAAGAGCAGCATGTAAGACCTGGCCGCGACGAGCCCGCCGATGGCAGGGCCAATGGCAATCGCCAAGTTCGCCACGACGCGCATCATCCCGAAGCCGTGGGTCCGCTGCTCCGGAGGGAGCAAATCCGCGACCATGGCTTGCTGCGCTGGGCCGCCGGAATGAGCCAGAAGCCCAACCAGGACAGTGCTGAACAGGAAAGACCAAAGCGAGCCGGCCAGCCCCATCACCAGCATCGCCATGGCACTGCCGACGAGCCCGAACACCAGCATGGCCTTGCGACCCAGCCGGTCCGACACGGCGCCCCCCAGGGTGCTGCCGACGACACTGGAGATGGCGAACAGGCCGTAGGCCAGCCCGACCTCGGTCATCCCCACGCCGAATCTCCGCGTGATGTACAAGCTGAAGAATGGGTAGATCAACGCGCCACCAAGGTGGTCGATGAACGCCCCGAGAATCAGGATCCAGAACTGGCGAGGGTACTGAAGATAGACCCCCCGCACGCGCACCCACTGTCTTCGAAGCACCATGTCTCAAGCCATCCCTCAGAGCGTTTCTTGAGTCATCCATTTGCGGGCCGTGAGGAGTGCTGTAACCGCTACTCCACGGGTTGGGCCGGGGCGGCGCAGGCGAGGCCTGGGTCCGATGCCTGAGCATCGGGCATAGCACGCTTGTTGTTGTCCTCGATGCCCGCGATGACGGGGATGCCGAAGCCGATCAGGCCAGTGACAGCGCAGAGAATGCCCGCTGCCAGGTACCATACTTGAAGCCCAAGCCAATCGCCGACTGGCCCGGCGAAGGCCAGCCCCAACGGCGAGGTAAGCCATAGCAGGCTCCCCATGAGCATGAAGACGCGGCCCTGGATGCCCGGAGCGACGCTGCTCTGGAGAATAGCCATGATCGGGCCATCCACCAGTGGGATCACTAGGCCAGCCAGGAAAACGCAGGCGAGCCCAAGCCAGAGCCACCCGCTCGGGGTGGAGCCGAGAATCACGAAGCTGATCCCTAGCACGGTCGTGCCTGTGAGCGTCGTGTGGATCTTGCGACGAAAGCCACCCCAGCCAGACAGGAGTAGTCCTCCGGCTATGGCGCCCATCCCGATGACAGCCTCCACCAGGCTTAGTTGCGCAGCGCCGCCGCCAAAGTGGTCGCGCACAAGCAGCGGAAGCAATGAGAAGGCCGGAGTCAGCGCGATCTTGATGACCATGGCCACCGCAATAAGAGCCAACAGACCGGGCCATTCACCGATGTAGCGCAGTCCCTCCCGGACGTCGACCCAAATGCCGCCTTGCCCTTCCCCTTCGGCTAGACCGCTGCGCTGCGGCCGGGGCACCCGGACGAACAACAGGGGTCCGATGGCCAGCAACGCGGTGCCCACGTCCGTCAGCATCACCCCCTGCGGGGGCAGGAGCTCCAGCAGGAGAGCGCCAAGCGGTGGCCCTACAACACTGAGCACGCCATTCATCGTTTGATTGAGCCCGGCGACCCGGGTGAGATGGCGCCTGGGCACCATGAGAGAGGTGGAAGCCTGCATAGCGGGCCAGTGAAAACTGCCGGCCACCGCGCGCACGAACATAATGGTGTAGATGTGCCAGATCTGTGCCGCATCGATCCAGAATAGGTAGGCCAGCGCGAGCGACGCTAGAGCGATCAGTGCGTCCGCCACCAGCATCGCGGCACGCCGGCTCCAGCGGTCGACGTATGCGCCAGCGATGGGTCCGAGGAGGATCTCCGGTACCAAAGCTGCCATCGAGGCCGTTGCGAGCACCGTCGCGGAACCGGTGAGGTCAGTGAGCCACCAGATCAGCGCGAACTGGGCCACCCGACTTCCGACGAGCGACAGCTGCTGGCCCGTCCAGATAGAGAAGAAGCGGGCTTTCCACTTCGGGTCGGCTTGCGGGGGACTGTTCAAGTTGTGGGTCGCCAAGACGTCGCGGCTCCTTTTCGCCAATGGACGAATCCTATGAAGGTGGAACCCAGAGGCACGCCCAAATCCCAGCCAAGATGACAAGCAGCACGACGACCGCGGCTAGTTGTGCGCCAGGAAGAGCCCTCACCCCCTGGGCCTTCCGGTCTGCACCCGCCCTGATGCCCTGGAGTGATGTATCCTGTGCCATGGCGTGTCGCCTCATCTTCCTTCAATGGCGGCGAGCAACTCTGACGCCTCATCGGGCGTTATCTTTCCCTCTCTCACCATCCTCAGCACATGAAGGCGTTCCTTGTCTGTGGCTTGTTGCTGCCGTTTGGCGGTGGGCCGTTGGCCGCTGGCGCGACGCCAGCGGCGCTCCGCACTGTCAGCACGCATGCGGGCGCGCTCGGCTGCCTGCTCTGCCCTCCGACGAGCCTGTTCGGTGGCCCGGTCAACCCTGTGTCGGACCCACTCGCCATCCACCTGACCGAGGCTCTCCTGCAAGGAGGTGGCCATCCTGGCCAGAGCGTCGTTCAGCTGCCACTCGATGTGGGCGCCGAGCTCGTCCCATCCCGCACTCATCTCAACGCTGTCCCCGGCCTGGCACGTCCGGACCGTCACATCACCGTTCATCTCCGCCTCCAGTTCTGTCTCCCCTGATCCGATGATTCCCGTGGTCTCGCCGTCGACCTCCTCTAACACCAATCCAGGCACAAGGGAGCGAGCCTTGCCTCCGCCTCGCAGCGTCAAACGCAAGCTTGCGCCCACAGGGACGAGAGCCGTTAGGTTTCCGTAGCCCCTCAGCCGGAAGGTCGTGTTCGGAATGTAGGGCGGTCCAAGGCGCGCATTGCCGCGCACCGTCTCGACCGTCATCCCGCCCTGGAGGCCTTCGGCGAACAGATTCCCGGCGACCTGCTCCAACTCAAGAATTCCATCTACGCCGCGGATGCTAGCGTTGCCCTTGACATCCTTCCCCCTGAGCTCGTCAGCCACATCGCGAGCGCGCAAGTTGCCGTGAGCGTTCCCCAGATCGACCGGCCCGACAGCGCGCAACGTCGTATTCCCGTGCACCCCGCCTATGGCGGCTGGCCCACTGATGCCCTCGACCCGGAGGTTGCCCAGGACGTGCTCAATAGTAAGCGTGGTCCCGGACGGGCACACAAGCGTGGCGCTGGATGGCAGCGTCAGGGTCAAAGTCTCGCCTTCTCGGTCCCAGCCCACCTCGCCACCACTACCATGGACGGAGAGCGCGATCTTCTTTTCTCCGTCTCCCTTGACCGTGAGATTGCCCCGGCACGTGGTGATAGTCACGTGGGGCGTCAGGGATGTCTCGACAACCTTTCTGAACACTGGTACCTCCTCCAGCATCATTTAAGACAAAGCTGTGCGGTGCACGGCACACCGCGCAGAGGGTCGCAGCGGGCGTGCGGGCCGGCCCCCGGCGACACTAGAAGACTGAGTGCCTCGTCAGATGAGATCTCCCTACGCGCTAGTTGTTCAAGGACCTCTTGGCGGCGGTCGCCCAGCTCGGCAGGCTCCTGGTCCACGTCGTAGCCGAGTGCCCGAATAACCTCTTCCAGGCGGCTGCGCACCGTAGGGTAGGAGAGGCCCAGCTCTTCCTGCACACGGCTGATCTTCCCCTCGCAGCGCAGGAACACCTCAACGAAGTAACGCTGATCGGGCGACAGGTCGAACAGCCGCCCTAGTGTGAAACGGCCCTCAAGCGCGGTGCCGCAGTTGCGGCAGATTAGGCGCGTGACGAGAAGCCCGTCATGGCAGACTGGGCACTCCGATGGGGTAGTATGCATACCGTCCTCCTGAGCAATCTTTAGTCACAACTAAAGTATTATAACATTTGACTAAAGATTTGTCAAGTGAGTGTTGGGATTGCGTCTCTGCCAGTGGCAGCCGTGCGACGTCCAGTTGGCTGTGGCCCCCAGCACCGCGGCGGCAAGCGCGGACCGCGTCGACCTAATCGGTCTGCCGCGGGATTGAGACTACGACCGACGGTCTCACCTACACATTCCCGCGGCGCCGATCGAGGCTAGCTTGCGCGAGCTCGCAGGCCGACGGGAAGGCGGCAGTGACCGGAGAGGTAGCAACCGGGAACACCGGGAAGGTACACAGCCTAGTTTCTTCGAAGCACGCGGAGCCGCTGGCAACTACCCTGGCCTGCATTCGTTGGTTGGGGCGGGGTCGTGGGTCCGAGGAGTGGACGGGCTGTCGAAGATGTAAGCGCAGTATGCGATCAGACGGAGCTACAGACGAACCGGCGATCCTGGCGTCCAGCAACCTGAAGCCAGCCGGAAGCGCCGCGGTAATGAGACGTGGTTCATATTACAGTGCCATCGGGAATGACGGCGTTCTTGGGGATGACGACAATACCGTCTCGAATGACGTAGTTCTCGGTCTCCGCCATCTCTTCGTCAGGATCATGGGCACGGATGGTCACGTCTTCACCGATGCGGGCGTTCTTATCGATGATCGCACCCTCGATGCTGCTGCCCTCCCCTATCCCGACATCTGGCCGACCAAGCTTCCGGTTCTCAGACCTGCGTCCTGGCGTCTCGAAGAAATCGGCACCCATCATCACAGATCGGAAGATGCGCACCTCAGGGCCGACGACGCTGCGCAGACCAATGACCGACTGGCGGATGTGCGAGCCGTGGATCAGGCAGCCATCCGCGACAACGGACTGTTCGAGGTCGCACCCATCGATGACGGCCGGTGGCAGGAAGCGCGGGCGCGTGTAAATGGGATGCTTGGCGTCGTAGAAGTCGAAGTGCGGATCGGGCTGACACAGGGCGAGATTCGCCTCGTAGAAGGACCGGATGGTCCCGATGTCCTCCCAATATCCATCGAACTCGAAGGCATAGACGCGTGATCTATCGATGGCGGCTGGAATGATCTCCTTGCCGAAATCCTCCGCGCCGCTCTCTTCCAGCACGCGATGCAACACATCTGCACGGAACAGATAGATGCCCATAGATGCCATGTAGGGCCGGTCTGCGCCCAGCGCGCTCTCCAGGCCTTCCAACTCGTCGGGCGCCGGCTTCTCCTGGAAGGCGGTGATGCGTCCCTCACTATCTTTCCTGAGGATGCCGAACCGCGACGCCGCCTCTGGCGCCACCGGTTGCACTGCGATGGTGACATCGGCGCGCTTCTCGCGGTGGACTGCCACGAACTCAGCATAGTCCATACGATAGAGATGGTCCCCCGAGAGGATGAGCACGTCCTCAGGTCGCCCCCGTGTCAGACGGAGCCGCCACAGCTGCTTGCGGACCGCATCGGCCGTGCCCTCATACCAGTCCATACCAGTGAGCGTCTGCTCTGCGGCCAGGATCTGGACGAACCCGTCTGTGAAGACGTCGAACTTGTAGGTCTGGCTGATGTGTCTGTGCAGAGAGCCGGACAGGAACTGGGTCAGCACGTAGATCTTTGGAATGCCAGCGTTGATGCATAGGCTGAGCGGAATGTCAATCAGGCGGTACTTGCCTCCAAGCGGCACAGCCGGCTTGGCACGCAGCTTGGTCAGCGGGTAGAGGCGTGCGCCCTGCCCGCCCCCCAGGATCAACGCCACGACGTTTCGCATGGCCATCGGGATCCCTCCTCAGGCTGTACTGGTCCCCAGCTCCACATCGGATCATACATCAGGTTGCGAGTTCGTGCCAGAGCCAGCCCGGCAGCCCACTGCACCTAATCTATTCGTCCAAGGTAGCCCAGCGGTCCAGCAACATAATGGTGCACTTAGCCCGCCGGGCCGACGGCCTATCGCCAGTTGTCTAGTGCTGCCCTGACTGCGGCACCCGCGTCAACAACCCCACAACCATATACGTTGTTCGGCACCCCCGTAAGGCCCCCACAGGCACAGGCGGGATAGGGCATCAGCGATGCAGCGAGCCCGAAGGCCGAGGGTTCCGCAGGGCAGGCCAGATCCACCGGCTTCGGCAAGGCCGTCTCGCAAAGCAGAGCTTCCGTGGCGTCAGCTTGGCCCACAAGCGCTGGAGCAACTGACCAGACGAGCGCCACGGTGCCGGCCACGTGGGGGCCGGCCATGGATGTCCCACCAGCGTAGGCATAGCGCCCGTCGGGCACGCTGGATCGCACGAGTTGACCGGGGGCGGCAATGTCTGGTTTCGTTTGGCCGTTCACAGGGCCGCGACTGCTGAAGCCCAGCACTTCGCCATCGTTGCTCACTGCCCCCACGCAGAACGAGGCAGCATAGTTGGCAGGAGGCGTTGCTGAAGTGGCACAGGCTGGCCCTTCGTTGCCGGCGCTGACAACCATCAGAATGCCTGCAGCCCGCACCGCCTCAACGGCTGGCTCCAGGACTTCCGGGAGGCAACCCTCAAACCGAGGGCACCCC
>JASFVG010000214.1:0-8001 GCA_050049955.1 Anaerolineae bacterium
CCGCACCCACCACTGGGCCAGCAGTGCCAATACCAGGGCAGGAGCCGCAAAGAGCCAGTATGTTGGATTCCACGTCAAGAACAAGTCATCCTCCTCTTATCAGGCACTAATCTTGCCCTTGTGCAGTTGCTGCAGTCGGGCTGCGCCCAGATCAAAGTTCCACAGGGCTCTGGAAGGAGACTACCACGTGCTCGTTAGATTTGTGTGTGAAACCCGTAAGAGTTCCATATATGCCGGGCCGGTACGAGTTGGTCGTCGGATATTGTACCATACTTTGCGCCAAATGTGTTCTCGGCCGACCGCCGAAGATAGGGTACTAGTATGTGGGACGGCCAACTTGACTATTCCGGGATCAGTGCTATGATCTTCTGGGATGAGGAACGACACCCGCAGCCTAGCGCACCACGCCCATCACGGGCAGTTGTCCCCGATACCGGGAGGTCTCTTCTGACCTACCTCAGTGCGTCTGGCTCCCTTGGCCCTCCCGGTCGGTCCGGTGAGGGCTTTTTTGTTGTGAGAGTTCCTGCGAAGGAGCGTCCAATGGTCGAACACGAAGACATCCGCCTATCGTTGCCCAGCAAGGGGCCGTTGGGGCAAGCAGCCCTCGATCTGTTGGCGGACTGCGGCCTGAAGGTGGACAAGACGCACCCTCGACAGTACGCGGCTTGCATCCCTGCCTTGCCTTCCGTAACGGTCCTCCATCAGCGACCGGGCGACATTGTCGTTAGCGTCCGGGACGGCAGTGTTGACTTCGGCATCACAGGGATGGATCTGGTCGCCGAGCGCGGTGGCGACAACGACGCACTGCTGGTCCTGCACGACGCACTCGGCTTCGGCCACTGCGCGCTCTCCCTGGCCGTGCCCGAGTCCTGGGAGGAGGTGATAACACTGGCCAACCTCCGGGCGCGCGCCGAAGCTATGGATCGCCCGCTGCGTGTCGCCACGAAGTTCCCCCGCCTGACCGCCGAATTCCTCGTGCGCCATCAGATCCGCCCGTTTGGATTGGTCGATGCCGAGGGTGCGCTCGAAGTCGCCCCGACGATCGGCTACGCCGACATCATCAGCGACCTGGTCTCAACCGGACAGACACTGCGCACAAACCGCCTGCGGCCCCTTGAGGATGGTGTCATTATGCGCTCGCAGGCCACGCTTATCGCCAACCGGGCAGCCCTCAAGAGACGCCCGACAGTCTTGACAATCGCGCGGCTGCTGCTGGAATACATCGAGGCCCATCTGCGAGCCGACGATTACGTGGCTGTATTCGCCAACATTCGGGGCCCTTCCCCGCGATCAATCGCCGAACGGATGTTCACGCTTGAGACGCTGGGCGGACTGGAGGGCCCCACGGTCTCGCCGGTAATCGTTCGTGGTGAGAACGGGGGTTGGTACGCTGTTCACATCGTGGTGCGCCGCGATTGTCTCTTCGGCGCGATCTCCGACCTGCGGTCGATCGGCGGCAGCGGAGTGGTGGTCGCCCCGGTGACCTATATCTTCGAGGAGGAACCAGATCGATGCCAGGCCATGATGGCAGCGCTGGGGGAGCAGCAGCGGGATATCGAGAAGGAAACGGCCGGTTGAGCCCGCACCTGGCGAACTGACGAAGCGAATCAGGTGAGATCCAGGCCAATGCCCAGGGAGCAGACAGTGAGACTGACCATCTACGAGGACGTGGAGGAAGCACAGCGGACGGTGTTGCGTCGCCGGGAGATGCTGAGTACAGATCACACGCCGGAGCCGGTGCGGGCAGGAATCCGCCGAATCTTCGGTGAAGACCTGTCCCCGGAGGAGGCGGTCAAACGGATCGTCGACGACGTGTACGATCGAGGCGATGAGGCCCTACGAGCGTGGACCGACCGTTTGGATGGCAAACCAGGTTGGAATCTGGCGCAAGGCAGCTTCGAGGTGCCAGCCGCGGCCTGGCGGAGCGCGTATGCTGCGCTTCCGGCTGATCTCTCCGCTGCGCTCAAACTGGCCGCTGACCGCATCCAGGCTTTCCACGCGCGACAACCACTCCCGTCGTGGGAGACACACGAGATGGGCGGCACGCTCGGACAGCGTACCACACCGCTCCAACGGGTGGGCATCTATGTGCCCGGAGGCACCGCGCCGCTGCCGTCATCGCTGCTGATGAGCGCCATCCCTGCCCGCGTGGCCGGCGTGGACGAGGTGATCGTCTGCACGCCTCCAAACCGTAACACAGGTAGGGTTCCCGACGTCACGTTGGCCGCAGCTCACCTCGCCGGCGTCGACCGGCTCTTCTGCCTGGGGGGCGCACAGGCCGTCGCCTCTTTGGCCTTTGGTACCGAGAGCGTCCCTCGCGTTGACAAGATCGTCGGTGCCGGCGGATTGTTCACCACGCTGGCCAAGCGACAGGTCTACGGTCTCGTAGGGCTCGATGGACTGTTCGGACCGACGGAGACCCTGGTGGTGGCGGACGACTCGGCACACCCGGGGTGGGTAGCAGCTGATCTCCTGGCCCAGGCCGAGCACGACGTGCTCGCAACTGCCATCCTCCTGACCCCATCCCGGCAGCTGGCTGAGGCCGTACAAACAGCCGTAGCCCGACAGGCAGCTCAGCTCGCTCGCAAGGACATCATCGCCGCATCTCTTGCTGGACAGGGGGGGATTGTCCTAACGCCCGATCTGGAGACTGCCGTTCGACTTGCCGATGAGTTCGCCCCGGAGCACCTCTGCCTCTCCGTCCGCGAGCCGGTCGTCTGGGCCAAGAGGATCCGGAATGCCGGAGGCCTGTTCCTGGGCGAGCACTCTTGCGAGGTGCTGGGCGATTATATGGCCGGCCCGAGCCACGTTATGCCGACCGGCGGTACGGCGCGGTTCTCCTCACCGTTGAGCGTGTTGGACTTTGTCAAGATCACAAGCATCATCGAGCTGGACGCGGAGACAGCAGGTAGCCTCTCAGCAGAAGGCGCCATCATGGCGCGCGCCGAGTCGCTGACGGCGCATGCCGCTGCAGCGCAAGCGCGCCGGGTGCCGAGAAGCTAGCCAAGGAGGGTCCGATGCCGACACCTCGGCCGTCCCATCCCTATCTGAGCCAGATCGAGCCCTACGCACCGCCTGATCTGGAGGACGCGGCTGCCCTGGCCGGCCTGGGGGTGGACGAACTGATTCGACAATTCGCGAATGAGAACCCTTATGGGCCTTCCCCCCGCGTAGTGCAGGCCTTGGCCGACTTCAGTCAGTTCCACTTCTACCCCGACTACCGCCCGCTGAAGGAGACCTTGGCGCGCTACGCTGGCGTTCCGTCGGATCAACTGGTGGTAGGCAACGGGGCTGACGAGATGGTCGATCTGCTGATCCGACTGTTCGCAGAGCCAGGCGAGGCGATCGTGACGTGTCCGCCTACCTTTAGCATGTACCGCTTCTGCGCGCAGGTGAATCGCTGCCAGGTGCTTACCGCCCCGCGCCAGGAGGTGCTGCAGCTCGACCCTGGGGCCATCGAAAGGGTGGTTCATCAAAGCGACGGCCTGGCAAAGCTGTTGTTCTTCGCGTCCCCCGGCAACCCGAGTGGCACGGCGATCCCGCTGAGCGTTGTCGCGCGCCTGCTTGCCCTGCCCCTGCTGGTGGTCGTCGATGAGGCCTACATCGAGTTCGGGGGTGAGAGCGCCGTGGGACTCCTGCCCGACAACAACAACCTGGTGGTCCTCCGCACGTTCAGCAAATGGGCAGGAATGGCCGGCTTACGCCTCGGATACGCACTACTCTCAGCGGAGCTGGCCCGCCCACTGGAACGCATCCGCCCACCTTACAACGTCAACGCCGCGGCGATGGTAGCCGCACTGGCGACGCTTGCCGACATAGAGGCCGTGCAGGCCAACGTAGGACGCATTGTCGAGGAGCGAGAGCGGTTGCGCAAGGCGCTCGGTGCCATCCATTGGCTTGAACCTCTTCCCAGCCAGGCCAACTTCCTCCTCTGCCGAGTCCGGGGCCGTGATGCCAGGAGCGTGACGGATGCGCTCCGGCGGCGCGGCATATTGGTGCGCCACTTCTCCAGCAGTCAGATGGCAGATGCAGCTGCCAGGGAATACATCCGGATCAGTGTAGGCCGGCGAAGGGAGAACGCGGCAGTAGTAGATGCACTGAAGCAGATGTGATGGCAGGATGCCCTTGTCGGGGTCCGTGCACCGGTGGCCGAGCCAGCGACCATGGATGGCACTTAGGCGGATAATGGTACATCCCAAGTCCTGCTCACCCGAACCTTGATCGGCCGGCAGGCGCGAGCAAGAGTGACCGTCAACGAGGCGAAGCGAGGGAAGACCAATGAACGGTGAATCAGCCACAAAGGCGGGAACAGACGTGCGAGCGAGACGAGCACACGTCGAGCGCAGCACGGGCGAGACAACGGTGGTCGTGAACCTGACGCTTGGCAGATCCGGGAGCTCCCGGATCGAGACTGGGATCGGGTTCCTCGACCACATGCTGTCCCACCTTGCAGTGCACGGGATGATCGACCTGGACGTACAGGCGGAGGGCGATCTGCACGTGGATCCGCACCATACCGTAGAGGACGTCGCTTTGACGATAGGACAGGCCATCGACCAGGCCCTGGGCGACCGGGCTGGCATCGTGCGGATGGGGTCGGCCCACGTGCCGATGGACGAAGCGCTCGCCGTCGTGGTCGTGGACCTATCCGGCCGACCTTACGCGGTCGTGGATGTCGACTGGACTGGTTCGACAGTGGGAGGCCTTCCAGTGACTCTGATCGAACACGCCATCGAGTCCTTCGCCGCAGCGGCTAGGGCCAACGTCCACACACGTGTACCGTATGGACGAGACGACCACCACAAGGCGGAGGCGGTGTTCAAGGCTCTGGGCCGAGCCCTGGATGCCGCGACGTCCCTCGATCCCAGGCGGGGGACAGCTGTCCCGTCGACCAAAGGGAACCTATAGTATGATCGCGATCGTGGACTACGGGGCGGGCAACCTGACGTCGGTGAAGCGAGCGCTCGCCTACCTGGGCATCCCCAGCCAAATCGTGCTGACCGGTGAGGAGCTGAGAGACGCGTGCGCACAAGAGACGTGCCGCATCATCTTCCCCGGGGTCGGACACGCACGGGCAGCGATGGCAACGCTGAGAGACCGGAAACTGGATGTAGCTCTTCGAGAGGCCTTCAGACTGGGTACTCCCATTCTAGGGATCTGCCTCGGTGCACAGGTGGTCCTCTCCCACTCCGAGGAGGGCGACACACCCTGCCTTGACCTTATCCCCGGAAGCTGTCCCCGGTTTCACTTCACGGACAGATCGCTTAAGGTACCTCACATGGGCTGGAATGAGATCGCCGTGACGCGGCCGCACCCCGTCCTAAGGGACGTCAAACCAGGCGATGAATTCTACTTCGTCCACTCTTACTACCCGCTTCCCCACGATCCAGCCCACGTTCTCGCGTCCTGCGAGTATGGGGTGACATTCCCGGCTGCCATCGGTTATCTAAACCTGTTCGCGACGCAGTTCCACCCGGAGAAGAGCGGCAGGATCGGATTGGACTTGGTCCGCAACTTCTGCAAATGGGACGGGAAAGCCGAGGAGATCCGAAATGCTGAGTAAGCGGGTCATCGCTTGCCTGGACGTGCGCGACGGTAAGCTGGCCAAGAGCGTCAGGTTCGTCAACACAAAGGACATCGGCGATCCTGTTCTCGCCGCACGGGAGTACTACGAAGAAGGCATTGACGAACTTGTTCTATATGACATCACCGCCTCCAGCGACAATCGGGACATCATGCTCGGCGTGGTCAATCGGGTTGCGGAGCAGGTCTTCATACCTTTCTCGGTGGGAGGTGGTCTGCGATCCGTCGCCGACTGCGGCAAGGTCCTACTGGCCGGCGCGGAGAAGATCAACGTTAACACGGCTGCGGTCCGCAACCCGCGCTTGGTCGCCGAAGCGTCGAAGGCGTTTGGAGCGCAGTGCGTTGTGCTCTCAATGGACATCCGTCGTGTGGCCCCAACGCCGGGTATCCCATCGGGCTATGAGATCGTCATTCGCGGAGGCCGCACCCCCATGGGGATCGATGCCATTGAATGGGCGAGACAGGGCGAGCAACTCGGCGCGGGCGAACTCGTGGTCAACGCAATGGACACAGACGGCACCAAGGAAGGTTACGAGATCAATCTGACGCGGTCCATCGCCGACGCCGTGGGTATTCCTGTGATTGCCTCGGGTGGCGGCGGCAAGCCAGAGCATCTCTACGACGTGATCACCGAGGGTCACGCCGACGCGGCGCTGGTAGCCTCAATGCTCCACTATGGCGAGCATACGATTAGCGAGCTGAAGGAGCACCTACACCAGCGTGGCGTGAAGGTGCGCATAAATTGGTAGAGCGGTGGCCAGTAAACTGGAGGATCGACGAATGGCGCAGGAACAGCAGGGCCCTGCTCCCAGGGAATGGAATGTATACCCCGCGATAGACCTTCGGCGTGGCCGCGTGGTCCGACTGAAGCAGGGTGATCCCAATCGGGAGACGGAGTACGCAGGCGACCCGTTCGGAGTCGCCGGCCAGTGGGCGAGAGCCGGCGTCGAGTGGCTGCATGTCGTCGATCTCGATGGCGCGCTTGGTGAGAACCGTGCCCCGAATCTCGCCGCCCTCGAACGCATCCTTGGGGCGACGCCGGGCGTGCAGGTGCAGTTCGGTGGTGGGCTGCGAGATCTGGCGTCGATCCGACAGGCGCTGGAGCTTGGAGTGAGCCGTATTGTGCTTGGCACGGCGGCGGTCCGAAACCCTGCCCTCGTCGAGGCCGTGCTCGAGACGCACGGTGCCGAGCGCGTCGCCGTGGGTATCGACGCCCGACAGGGCAGAGCACAGACACACGGTTGGCAGGAAGCCACCGGTATCACAGCGCTCGACTTGGCGCACCACTGGGCAGATAGAGGCGTCCGTTGGATGGTATTCACCGACGTGGGCCGCGACGGGATGGGTCGCGGCCTCAACTTGGAAGCCACCGTGTCCATTGCTGAGGCAACAGGGATCCGGGTCATAGCCTCGGGCGGCGTGTCGAGCCTGGCGGATGTGCACGGGGTATACGACGCGGGGCTGAGCGGCGTCATCATCGGACGCGCCCTGTACGCGGGCTGGGTAAGCCTGGAGGAGGCTTTACGTGTGGGGGCGAACGCGTGACGCTCACATTCGATACAACAGAGCGCAACCCGGCCCGAGCATGATCGTCAGAATCGCAGAGGCAGAGATCGAAGACGCGCGGGAGATACTGGTGCTGCAGAGACTGGCCTACATGAGCGAGGCAAGGATCTACAATGACTTCACGATTCCCCCGCTGACGCAGACGCCGGAGGAGATAGAGGCCGAATTCGGTCAACAGTTGTTCCTGAAGGCCACCGTCGACGACCGGATCGTCGGCTCGGTGCGCGCTCGCTTGGAGGGGGACTCCTGCCTGGTTGGAAGGCTCATCGTATCTCCAGCCTACCAAGACCAGGGGATTGGATCGACGCTTATGGGGGAGATCGAGAGCCGGTTCGGGCGCGTCAGGCGATTTGAGCTGTTCACCGGTCACAGGAGCAGGCGCAACCTGTATCTCTACAGGAAGCTGGGATACGAACCTTTCCGGACCGTCCCCGTCACCGACGACCTGAAGCTCGTGTACCTGGAGAAGTGGGCAGCCTGACTGCGGATCGGACCGCGAAACCAACGCAGACGAACTATGACGTCGCCAGGTCTTTCTTGCAGCGGTGTGGCGCTCAACGGGTCAGGCCTTTGCCAGGCGCTGTTGGTTGACGACATTGAGAGCCCCGGCTGGGGCCAATCTGGCAGGCTGGCGGGACGCCTCAAGGAGCTCTGCCCCAGGCTCGGGAAGTAGGCGCTGAGATCTCGGGGCAATTGGTATCCTAGTAAGCGAGGCCAGAGATGACAAGTCAGACGATTGGGATTCGGTACGACAGTCGCGGATTGGTGCCGACCGTAGTCCAGGACGACGCAACCGGTCAGGTGCTGATGGTCGCCTGGATGAACAAGGAGGCCCTGGAACGCACCGTATTG
>JASFVG010000215.1:0-7981 GCA_050049955.1 Anaerolineae bacterium
ACTGCGGTGTCCGTATCAGGGAAGGGCGCATGTTCGAGCCGCGCAGCAACGAGTTCGTTCTCTCCGAAGAAATCGCCCGGGCGCTGGACCTGGAACTTGGTGACGAGATTGGGCGGGCGATTGACCTGGGGACGCCGTCTGTCTCCGACTACTACGCAGCCATTTCCGCACCCCTGGTGCTGGTGGGCATCCTGGAGGGCGATCCGGAAATCCATCACGGTCCGAGCGTGCGCCTGGGGCTTGTCTCGGCCGAGTACCTGAACAGCCACGAACTTTACAGCCCCCGCGCAACCGGCCTGCTCATCATAGCCAAAGAGGGGCGCAAGAGCATCGTGGACGATTTCCTGGAGATGACCATTCGCTCCAAGTACACCGAGGTGGAGACGTTCTCCGGCCTCGTCGAGCTCCTCAAGCAAGCGCGCTTTGCAGTGTACGTCATCTTCGGCGTCGTCAACAGCGTGGTGGGCGTGGCGATGGCCTTTGTCGTCGCCTTCATCAATCGCTTGGCCATGGCCAAGCGGCTGAGCGAGTTTGGCCTGCTCCACGCGCTGGGGCGCCACAAGAAAGGATTGATCCGCCGGTTGACGTCGGAGACGGGAGCCATCACCGGCGCCGGCTGGCTGATTGGGTTGTGCGTGGCCCTCGCAACTATGGGATGGCTCAAGAACAACCTCTTCCACGACCTGGGCATGGAGCTGGACCTGTTCAACCCGGCGCCGTTCTGTTTCGTCCTGCCCATCCCCTCGATCACCGTCGCCCTGACGTTCTTGAGCATCAGGCGGGTCTTCGGACAACTGGACGCCGTGGCCATCGTCGAGCAGGGCAAGCTGAGCCAAGAACCCCCAGGAAGGCGGGCGGTGAAACGCCCTTCGGTCAGGCCATTATCCTCCATCACCTATTACCTGCGCCATCGGCGGCGCGGGGCGCTGATGGTCCTCGGCACGGGGCTGATGGTGCTGGGCATCACCTTGCCGGTGTTCCTACTCTCGACCATAACGAGCGCCATCAAGCCGTATTTCGAACATCTGCAGCATGTCAGCCTGGTTTCGCCAGTCCATGGCGAACTGGCTCCCGGCGTCGCAGGGCAAGTCCGGGGCCACCCGGCGGTGGAGCGCGCCATCCCGGTCATCCCGATTGGAATTCGGATGATCCTGCCTCTCAGCAGCGGGACGGATGTCAGAATCTACGGCGTTTCCGAGGCAGACCTGCCGATACTCCTGGAGTTGTTTGGCGTGCGGCTTCAAGAGGGCACGTTGCCCCGCCCGCGCACGAACGATATTCTGCTTTCGGCGGCCGTGGCCGCCAACCGCGACCTACGCGTGGGCGACGTGATTGGTGGTACGAATGACAATGACGACCCGCTCGTCATCGACAACTTGCCTACCGAAATGGTTGTTGCGGGGATTCTGTCTCCCGACCGCCCGTGGGTGGGGTTCGGCTCCTACGAATACCTGCGCAGCCACGAACTCACCTCGTCCCGAAGTCCGCGCTTGCTCGTGATCCCACGCGAGGGGCAGAAGCAGGCGCTGGACCACTGGCTGGAAACGAGTGTGGATTCAACACGTACGCGCATCACCACCTACGGCACTGAAGAACGCGAGCACAGAGAAATGACGAACTCCCTTGTTCTCACCTTCGCCCTGCTCGAATGCATGGTCGCCGCCGTGGCCGCTGTGGCACTAACTATGCTAAACCACATCTTCTTCACCCAACGCAGCGAGGAGTTTGGCGTCTTGAGCGCTCTGGGTCGCAGCGGCCTCTGGCTCGTCTGGCGCACGGTGAAAGAAACAGCCAGTGTGGCCGGCGTGGCTTGGGCCCTCGGTGCAGGGCTGTGCGGGATCGGCCTCCTCGCTATGCAAAGCCTCGTCTACGGCCCCCGCGGCCTGACCTTGGACTTCTTCAGCCTGACACCCTGGCTACTGACCACGCCCCTGCCGCTGGGCGTCGTCGCTGCTGGCGCGGGAACGATCTCGTGGGCACTCTCTCGGCTCGACCCCGTGGCCGTCATCGAAAGGAGATAACAGCATGACTCCACTGTCTTCTTCTGAACGGAACAGACGTCTTGCCATCAGACTGTCCTTCACTGCACTGATCCTGTGCCTGGCTGGGTGCAACAGGGCGGCGGACGAGCCGTCCTCAGCAACCCCCGCCAGCGACGCGAACCTGACGGTCCAACCCGCCGCGGGGAGCATTGCCGCCAACGGCACGCTCAAGCCCGCCCGGCAGATGCAGCTGAGCTTTGGCGTAGGAGGTACGATCGATTCAATGGAAGTCGAGGTCGGCCAGAGCGTGGAAGTCGGTCACACGCTCGCCGTGCTCGACGCTACCGAGCTGGAGCGCGCTGTGGCTCAGGCGGAGCTGGAGCTCGAGTGTAGCCAGGCTCGTCTGAATCAACTTCGGGCCGAGGCCACACCCGTGCCGGAGCGGCTGCTGGCGGCGACGGCGACCATCAGCAACGCGCTGGCCACGCTGACCCAGGCGCACGTGCAGGCCGGTCAGCGCCACAATCAGGATGTCATCGACCGTTGGGAGTTGGAACAGGCGGCAGATGCACTGCAGGATGCACAGAACGAATACCAGAAGGTGCTTGACGATCCCCGGACGACGACCTGGGCGCCCTCTTCTCCGCAGGCTCGCGATTTGGATGACGCCCAAGAGTACTATGACGTGGTGCTGGCTCGATACAGGCTGCACGCCGCCGACCACGCTCGCGCCGCCGACATCGCCCAGGCCGAAGCACGGCTTGCCCAGGCAGGATTGACGCTCTATGAAGCCGAACACCCAGTCGCATCCGAGGCGCTCACACTGGCACAGTTGGAGGTGGAGCGGGCTCAGCTTGCCCTGGAAGCCGCACAGGAGAGCTTGTCTCGCTCCAGGCTGACGGCCCCGTTCGATAGCATCGCCTCTGGCGTGCCGGTCAGCGTGGGCGAGTGGGCATCGCCCGGGACGCCGGTCGTGGAGTTGATCGACGTCTCCCGCTGGCACGTCGAAACCAAGAACGTGGGTGAGCTACAGATCGCCCGCGTAAGAGAGGGGCAAGAAGCTATCGTGCGGGTCAACGCCTTCCAGAGCGAGCCCTTGCGCGGACGCGTGGAGACCATCTCGCCGGTGGCGGTGGTCCAGCAGGGGGACACAACCTACACACTGATCATCGAGCTAGAAGGCACCGATCTGAATCTGCGTCCGGGAATGACCGCGCGGGTGGAGATCGAAACTGAGTGACCAGGATTCAGTCCGTCACCCTCGATCTCTCTGGGCCGCGTAGTGGAAATGGGATCGTATGACTATTCGGTGACAGCGTCTGCAAACGGCGCCGGCCCAGGATCGGGGGGCTGCGAGACCTCCAGCGCCAGACGCGTGGCTGGGTGCGCCGTTGCCGGGCTCGACAACCCCTCACTGACAGGTATTGGAGGGCGCATGTTGCACAAAGCCCGAAAGTACGCTGGATCAGAGAGATTGCCTATTCTCAGGCGAGGTGGGGCGATTCTTTCCTCAATGAGCAATTCTATCATCTTCGTTATCACTATCAGATGCCTCTTGGTCCCATCATCCCCCTGATGGGTTGATCCCAACGCCGCAAATCAGCGCCGTGGTCTACCGCGTACACTGGATTTGTCTGGTTGGGCAAGTTCCTTGATTTCTTTGTGTCGAAAGCAGTCAGTTGTATGGTCATTTACCATGCCGACTGCTTGCATGAATGCATAGCATATCGTTGACCCGACGAAGCTGAATCCTCGATTCTTCAGATCCCAGCTCATCGCGTCGGACAGCTCCGTTTTCGTCGGAAGCTCTGCCATGGTTGTCCAAGCATTTTGCCTGGGAATCCCATCAACATAGCGCCAGAGATACGAGTCCAGTGATCCGTACTCCGCTCGGATGTCAAGAACGCTTCGTGCGTTCTTGATGGCCGATCCGATCTTGAGGCGATTGCGCACGATGCCGGAATCAGCAAGGAGACGTCTCACGTCTGTTTCTGAGTAGTTGGCGATGCGATCACAATCGAAGCCATGAAACGCCCGCCTGTAGTTGTCTCGTTTCTTCAGGATCGTCAGCCAACTGAGACCAGCTTGTGCACCCTCGAGAATCAGGAATTCAAACAGGAGTCTGTCATCATGAACAGGAACGCCCCATTCCCCATCGTGATATGCGATGTATAGGGGATCACTTCCACACCATTCACATCTGGCCATGTCTGCCTCCCGCCTAACGGTCCTGAGCCAAGCAGCGCCGGACCTTTCTATCATTTGATCTGCCGCCGCTACGGCGTCTGCTTCAGCGAGTTGCAGTGCTGCGCCCTCGCTATGAGACCCATCTATAAGGTGGGTGTGGTCTCATAGTTGAGGAACTCTTGTGGCCAGCCTGGCACAGCCTCGGCGTCCTCTGCCTTGACCGGCTCCTCCACGCCCGCCAGGACTCGGCGCCATGTCACCGCACGACAGACCATCCCCACTCCGTGCGCCAACTTGAAGGCCGCGATCAGGTTGTCGCGCGACTCGTAGTGTGTCCACGGCTCCAGGTAGATGTCGCGAAGATGCACAAGCTCGGGGGCGTCTTCCGCTAACTTGAGTCGCCATGCGATAACCCGTAACGTCACCAGCGATGTGAAGAACGGATGCGCAACTCCACTCTCGCCCCAATCAGCGAACGTGTAGCGGCTGTTACGGATGAAGATATTGGCGTCGTGGAAGTCCTCATGGTGCAGTGTCTCGGGAATGCAATAGCCAGCCAACTGCTCGCACATTGCACGGAACCTTGGCGCGAACTGGCGCAGGCGCCGATGCTCCTCGGTGCTGAGTCCATCCGGATGGCCGAGGCGCAATGCGTCAGTGTCGGTCAGTAATTGCTCATAGTGGTCTGGCAGCACTGTGAGGCGTCGATCGAGCCCTCCGAGCCCAAGTACCTCGTTGATGCGGCTGACCAGGTCGATCTGCACCTCAGCGTAGAGCGGCAGCACCCGCCGCCAGTGCTGAAGAACACGAGTGGGCTGCATGATGCTACGAAGCGGCGCTCCTAGATCGGGCGTCAACATCCAGCCCCGTTGGAGATTGACCGTCAGAACCGGCGGCATGCAGTCGGGGCGCCATCGCCACAGCGAGTCAGTTAGCGCCGGCTCGTGCGCAAAGCCCGGCCCACACGCTTTGAAGTAGATATCACCCGCCGTTGATGGCACGCGCAGAACCGTCGACGCGAGGCCCAATGAGGCTGCTCGATCAGGCCGGTCACGTGAATGTCCTGGCGTTCCTGCTCAGCGTGAACCCAGGTGCTGGCCTGCTCGAACCAGCTCTCTTGCATCCAAGGCAGTTGTGTCGATTGATCCGACATCGTTATTCCTGTTCAGTAGATGTTGAAAGCTGGTGAGAAGCATATCGGGCCACATTGAGCTCTCGAAGACAAGGGGTGCTGCACCGATCGAAACCGCATCGTGCGCCGATCACTTGCGCCGAAGGCGCCAGGTGCATGACCTTGTTGGGCCGCGCCAGCGGCGGGCCAAGCACCGAGTAGACGGCGCATTGGGTCCGAGGCCGCAGGCGTCGGACCCAACGGTGCGCGGATGAGCCGCTGCCCGGCTGAGGAAAGTGCACCTCAATCCAAGACCAACTGCAGCAACGAGATGAACGCCGATATGCACGCCCGATAGGGCGGTCGGCTCGATCCGCTGGTTAGGCGGCCATCTTTGCAGGAGCAGGCGAGTCAGATGGTTTCCCGCTGGTCAGGTGCGACCAGTTGCTTTCCTTCAGGTTTGCGCTTTGCTTTTGCCATCACCACCAGCAGCACCAGGCCTGCGATTGACAACCACGCAAACCAATCGCCCAACAAGGTATACACAGTTTCACGGCCTTCCGTTGGCAGGTCGGCATAAATGATGGATTGATCAGTGAGAAAGTAGTTGGACAGAACCAGCGGACGCCCCTGGTAATCAACGGCTATCGTAAGGCTCTCCCTGGCCACTCGAAACATCGCAAAGCCGTTCTCGATGGCCCAGAAAGCCGTGCCGTAGGGCCAGAAATACTCAACACCCTGAAAATCCCAGGCGGGGACAAGCAGAATGTCTGCACCACTCCTGCCCACCTGGCGGCGGACGATGTCCGGGAAAAACGCGTCACTGCAGATCAAAACAGCGATATTGCCGTGGGGGGTCTCCAGAACCGGCGCCGGACCCTCGCCGCGGACAAAGGTTGCTATCTCGCCAGGCACGAGGCCCTGCTTAAGATACTCCGAGAGCAGTTCGCCATCCGGCGCGATGAAAACAGTCTTGTTTTCATAGGGCAGGCTTCGATCCTCATCCTCGACCTGAAGGCCAAGCAACAGGTAGACGCCTGCCTGTCGAGCCAACTCCTGCCCGGCCCCAATCAAGGCGGGCTCGTCTTCGGCAGCTATGGATATCGCGCCCTCGTGCAGCATGACGATACTGGCGCCGGCTGCGGCAGCCTGCGGGGCATAGGTGTTCAGTAAGGAGACGCCAGATTCCAAAGTCCCGTCGCGAGACGAAGCGGTCACGCCAGCCACGCGGACCGTCGGCGAAGTCGGCCGATCGAGCCCCAGCTCGATCCCACCGAAGCACAGGACAGCAATCAGAACGGCCAGGAAAAGCGAGACCGGGCGCGCAACTCTGGACCATTCGAATCCGTTTTCCAAGGCCAGGCAAACCACCGGAGCAAGCCAGACCACGAGAAATGAGATCCCCCAGATGCCGGTTACGGAGCTGATTTGGGTGATCAGCGGAAAATCGAATTGGGTGAGGGCCAGCACGAAAGTTGTGCCCATGAAAGGACTGGACGAACTGAGGTACTCAACGGTGACCCAGGAGACTGGAAAGGCCAACGTCGAGAGGATGCCCGGAAGCCGATGGCTGATAAGCCGGTCGACGGCAAAAGGCACAAACAACAGAGACCCGACAATACCGGCGATCATCCAAGAGATCAGCGGTCCTCCCCACATGAAGCCAACGGGCAGGATATTGATTGCCACGGCGAGGGTGCTGGAAACCCAGCACAGCAGAAGACCCCGACCTGGCGTATTCGACCGCACCCATGCCATCATGAACACGGGAAAGAGCCAGGTGCATGTGGGAACAACCTGCAGTCCAAGGGAGAATCGCAGTAGCACAGACGCGATCAACAGTGCAAGAAATGAGAACCACCTAGGTAAGGGAAGGCGTAGCGGATTCATAGTGGCGAACTCCTCCGATGGTGAAAGAATCCGTGCTGCTCTATGGCCACACAACGGGTGGAGCTCAGCTGCGCGGCGGCTATGCCCAGAACCTCCCGCAAGCCGCCACCGACTTTCCCCAACCACCCAGATACAAACGCGGCGGCCCCCGCGTCAGCTTAGGCAAGTGGTTAGGAAGCTCGACGAGACTATTGTCGCACCAACGCCAATGCTGGAGCGATATGCTCCGCAATCACTTGTCTGGCAGATCGCCGCTGCGTACCCACGCCGGAGGCGCTCGGGTGCAGTCTGTGCGGGGCGGCAAAGCGAGTCGGATTGCGTCAAACCAGTCTCGTTTGCTTTCGAGCTTCTCGCATAATCCAATCGAGATTCCAAGGCAGATTATCTTCGTGCGGCACCGGGGCTACCGAGAAGTCTTGAAAGCCCGCTTACTCCAGTCGAGCTTGAACCACCTCCCTGGTTGTGAAGTCGATGGATTCTGCCGGATATTCGAGTGAGGCCAGAAACGCCGATAACAGACGTGACGGCGGCGCACTGGTCGTGCTTGGGGCGAATTTGTCTAGGATGACAAGATGACCCTTCGGGTTCAATACATCATGAATCTTGTGGAAAAGGGGTGCACCGAATGAGCCCGCATCGCAGAGCACCACCATGTCAAATCCGGTGAGCAGGTCATCCCGTAGGAAATCGGCGGCCAAGTACGTGATTCGTTTCTCAAGCCTATTCTCCGAGGCAATCTCTCGACCGGCTTGGCAGACGTTTTCGATGTCCACCGCTATCGAGGTCAGATCGTGCTGTTTGCGGAGAAGAG
>JASFVG010000216.1:0-7908 GCA_050049955.1 Anaerolineae bacterium
ATTAGCCAGGAGGGGCGGGGGCGGGAGGTTGAGCCGGAAGAGCTAGCAAAGATGATGCTTGCGCTTCAAGAACAAGGCTGTCACAATATCAATCTCGTGTCACCCACCCATGTGTTGGCCTCAATCCTTGCTGCCGTGCTGATTGCTGCTCAGGCGGGCCTGTGCCTACCGCTCGTCTGGAACACGGGGGGTTACGATTCCGTGTCTGCGCTGGAACTGCTCGACGGTGTGGTTGACATCTACATGCCGGACATGAAGTATGCCAGCGCGGATGTTGGTCGCAAGTACTCGCTGGTGGAGCACTACCCGCAAGTCAATAGGGCTGCCGTCAAGGAGATGCACCGCCAGGCGGGCGATCTCGTGCTGGATGAGCGGGGAGTGGCGCGTCGGGGGCTGCTCGTCCGTCACCTCGTGTTGCCTGCCGGTCTAGCCGGCACGCCCGAAGTCGCGCGCCTCCTGGCTGAAGAGATCTCACAGGACACGTATGTTAACGTGATGGATCAGTATCGGCCCTGCTACAGAGCTGCTGGCATGCCGCCGCTTGACCGTCGCATCACGCGGGAGGAATTCGAGGTTGCTCTCACGCAGGCGCGCCAGGTGGACCTGCATCGCTTCGACAGACGTGAGCCGCGTGTCCTCCATTTCCTCGGGTAGGACAGGTGGGGGTGACCAAGATGAGGCGAAGGATCCTGCAGGCGCGGTTGCATGCCGTTGTCCGTGGGTATGTGCAGGGTGTCAACTTCCGCTACTATGCCACGCGTACGGCCCGGCGACTCGGCCTGAGCGGGTGGATCGCCAATCGCGGGGACGGTGCTGTCGAGACCACGGCCGAGGGAAGACGCTCTGACCTGGACCAGTACCTGGAGTTCCTGCATCAGGGCTCCCCGTCTGCGTCAGTCCAGACAGTCGACGCCAAGTGGGAGGAACCCACTGGTGAGTTTAGTGGATTCAAAGTGCGCTATCTATGAGGAGTAACCCCGAGCGACTGGCCTGGGTTGTCCTGCTGACTTCATTCTTTGTGTGCCTTGCCCTATCGGTGATGACGCCAGTCAGCGCACGCTGGTATGTACGCCGCTCCACGATGACGCAGGACGTCAGCCTAGAGGTCCAGAGAGGGCCTCTGAGCGTAGTCCGTGGCGGGAGAGGCCGGCCCGTGTCCGTGGCCCAGGATAGCGACAACGTCCTTGAAGGTAGTAGAATTGAGGCGCCCAATGCCACCTCCGGTCGGCTGGTGATCGAGGCAACGCAGTCACAGAGCACTACGCCGATCGCCACGATCCAACTCTATGATGAGACAGCGATCGTCCTTGCTTCAGCGCGCTCGCCCCGATTCTCATCCAGTCCCTTGCCTCACCAAGTCTCGCTGGAGATGGAAGACGGTCGCGTCCGTTTGAACGTCTTTGGCGACAGCGACCGATCGACCATCGTGGAGGTGCAGACCGTCCACGGTCTGCTCACGCTCTATGAGGGCAGCTTTGAGGTCAAGGTCAATTCACTGACTGAGGCCACGGTGCGGTATGGTCAGGCGGAGTTGAGGAGCAAGGCAGGCGCCGAACTACCGCTCGGTCCGAGAGAACGGGCCCTGCTGGATGACGAGGAGCTTGAGGGTCCGTTGCCGGCCGCTCGCAACCTGGTTGGCAACGGCGACTTCGCGGAGCCGCTCAGCACTGGGTGGAACACCTATGCGGAACAGGCGGACCCGAAACAGCCGCCAGGGAGCGTCCAGATTGCCACGACCCTGGTTGGCAACGAGGACAGAACGGTTGCCCAGTTCTATCGCAACGCCGTTAACCACGCTCAGGTGGGGATCCTGCAAGACATCAACTATGATGTCCGCGACTTTGATTCTCTAGAGCTGCACATGGCTGTCCGCGTCCTCAGCGAGAACATCCTGGGGCTTGGGGGTTGTGGCTCTATGGGTTCCGAGTGTCCCATTATCGTTCGCCTCGACTACAAGGATGTCCACGGCTCGGACCGTGAGTGGTTGCGGGGTTTCTACATTGGCGAGCCGGCCGATGGTTGGCCCGTCCTCGGATGGCACGAACGGCTGCAGCCCAGGAGCTGGCAACCCTACAACTCCGGGAACCTGATGGAGGAACTTGCTGGCACGCCAGCCTCGATCACCAGCATATCGATATACGCCTCTGGCCACAGTTTTGATGCGATGGTGACGGAGGTGGAGCTGCTAGCACAAGAGTGACGGCCACCAGCCTGTCCCGTGGTTCGGCGAGAAAGGAAAGGCCCCCACATCCACCGTGGGGGCTTTCGATCGCACGGGTATGGCACCCAGCTCGCCCGTCAGCTAATCGCCTCGGTGATCCTCCCCCAAATGCGAGCTAGAACTCCAGGGGGGCGTCGACCTGCAGCGACCAGTGTCCCCCACGTGTCTGACCGGGCCTCCTCCCTGATCGCGTCGAGGATGAGCGGCTTGTTCTCCAATGCGAATGGTGCCTGGTCGCCTGCCAGTCCAAAGCGATAGAAGACGATGCCGGTGACCGGCTGTTCCTGACGGAAGTAGCGAGCCACCTCGTGCACCCAGTCAGCGTTGTCAGGTTTCCAGCCGACCGCTCCGCCGGAGACATCAAGGTGCTGCGGGTTGAGCTCCGTGACGAAGACTGGCAGCTCCTGGAATCTCTCGGGCAGCACCTCTAGGCTGGTCTCAGCCGTTCGGAGATGCAGATACTGCCACTCCAATGGCCAGTCCGAGAACCTCTCCCTAGACCACACCTCGTTCGGGTCGTTCGTCTGGGTCTTGCAGTGGAGGAACAGCGTGTCAGCACCATCGATGTTGTTCAGGAGATGGGTCCACCACTCACGGTTGTTCGAGCCCGGGCCATAGTAGGGGTCGATGGGCGGGGGCCCTATCTTGACCCGGCCGTCGACGCGTCGCCAGATGTCGTTGTAGATCTCACAAACGTATTCTGGAGTCAGCGCGAACACATCACCACCGTATCCGGGCCACTCTTGTTGGTTATTCGGCTCATTGCCGACGTGGAAATAGTCGACGCCTCTTGCCTCAAGCATGGTTTCGACAACTGCGTCCACGAAGGCTTCTCTGTGCCGCGGCGCAGGTAGGGTTCCCGTGCCGTCTGCGTAGCCCCAGTTAAGCCGTGCGATCACGACAATGCCGGCGTTGAGAAGGTGTCTGAAGTCGAGGTGGATGGGCTGACGCTGAACCTGAGCCAGCGTCAAACAACAACCCACCATACCCTGGTCTACCATCCACTCGCCACCAGCCTCGTCGTGCAGTCCCAGCAGGATCTCGGCCACCTGAGGCGCAGATCTCCCCCTGACGTGCGTCGCCCTGATTCCGCTGTAGGCGACAGCGGCTTTCTGCTTCCGCTGACCATCCCACGCGTCGATGATGTGGAGCGTATCGCCCTTGACATCCTCCAAGTAGACGAAGTGCTGACCATCGGCCCGCCTCAGAATGATCTCCCACCCCTCATCGAGCAACCGTCTCAGCTCACCGGCAGACCGCGGCTGGTCATCCTTCACGTTCTCGTCGAAAGCTGGGAACAGTTCTGTGGCACCATGCCAGGCCAACAGATTGTCCCGGACGTAGGCCGATCTGGCGGTCACGAGGATCCTGTCGAGAATCGGTGGGGTGACGTCGCAGCGGTATACCTTGCGCAGGACCATGGCAAGCGCGGTGAGGAAGCAGCCATACCGGCTGATGGTCTCCTCTCCAAGATCGCGTTGCTCGCCGAAGTCGTACTCTGCCCACCGTAGGTCGCTCTGGGCCAGAGCGATATCCTCGTCGAGGTCGGGCAGAATCGTCACGGCCATCTCCCAAGGGTTCTCGGCTTCGATCTCGCGGTAGTACGCCCCCCCGTAGTGCTCTTCGTACCAGGCCCGCAAGTCGCCCCCCCATATGCCTGGGTTGACGGCAATGATCCGTCGCTCAGGGGGCCCAGCGCCAGCATCGTCTGCTGAGTGCCCGACCGTTTGCATCGCGTCAGAAGAACCGATGGCGGCAGCCGTTCGCCACAAGAGGCGTTCAAGCGGGTCCTCGATCTGAGGCAGGAGGACGTAGGTGCGATCGTAGGGTTCGCGGGGAGCAACGCAGTCCGGGAGATCAGGATCGTCGCCCAACAACTCATAGGATGGTACGATCGGCACCTCCTTCACATGTGCTCCTCGGATGCCGGCGAAGTCCTCGGCGGACTCCACCTTTCGATCGCCGTCCGATGTGTCGACGACGAAGAGGAGATTGCCTTCAACACGCTCGAGGTACACAAAGTGCTCTCGACCGGTTGTGGGCTCGTCTACGCCGCGGAGTAGGATCTCCCATCCTCCGTCCAGCAGCGTCTCCAGCTCGTCGGCTGAACGCTGTTCGTTGTCGTCAAGCGCGCCGTTGAAGGCAGAGAATAGGGAGACTGCATCAGCCCAAACGAGAACGCTATCCTCAACGAAAGCCGCCCTGGCAGCCAGAAGCAGCTTGTCTAGCTCCAGCGGTGTGACGCTGCGCTTATAGGTCTTACGGAGCAACATAGCGAGGCCCGTCAGGAGACCTCCATAGTCGCCAATGGTTGCCCCCCCGGGCTCCTGTCCGAAGTCGTACGGCCCCCACCGCGGGTCACTCTGGCCGATGGCAATGTCTTCCTCGAGTTCCGGCATGAGACGGATCGCCAAGTCCCAGGGGGTGTCAGCTTCGATGGCCCGGTACGAGGCGCCCGGGTAGTGATGCTCATACCATGACTTCAGGTCCCCTCCCCACAGTTGAGGGTTGACGGCGGTGATGCGGCGATCGGGCGGCCCGACCCCTGCATCATCGGCGGAATGCCCCACGGTCTGCATACCCTCGGAGGCACCTAAGGCTGCAGCAGTTCGCCATTCAAGTCGCTCAACGGTATCCTGGATCTGCGGCAAGAGAACATAGCTCCGGCGATAAGGCACACGTGGGGGCACACAATCGGGCAGCTCGGGCTCCGGGGCAATCTCCGGTGACGGTGCGTTCTCCCGGTCCTGAACACCGACCATGTAGTCGACCAGCCCCCCCGCATAGACGCGCTCGTAGTCCGTGTGTTGCCAAGCTGATGTCGGACCCAATGTGAAAGGACAGGCGCCCCAGAAATAGTAGTCCCTGCTTGCCTCGTCGTCATACCACTTGAGCGCGTTGACGAGCGTCTCGGCGGAGGCCGATTGCTCGTCGCCGCAGTACCACTCGCTTACGACCAGCGGTATCACCTCATCGCGCTGCTCGAGCAGGTCGTACAGATACCTGTACCGGAAATTGAGGGGTCCTGCCCCTGCGACCTCCGGAGAGCCAGGGATCGTATCCCCCCATAGCTTCTTGGGGTCGTGCGTGGTGAAGGTCCCCTCGTGAAGCGTCAGGATGTGCCCACCAGCCCTAGCACGTTCGAATACGCCGGTCTGCACGATCGCCTGCATCTCATCCCACTCCGGAGTGCCAGCGTTGAGGCCGAAGATGCCGATCCTAAGGCCGTGCTCCTCGGCGACTTCAATCGTCTTGATCATCAGCTCGGCAAGGCGTCGATAGCCGTGGGATCCCGGCGGGTCTGGTTCGTTGTAGATCTCCCAATAGTCAACCAGGTCTTCCAATCTGGGGTCAGCATCCATCTTGTCCAGGACAAGATCCAGGCTGGCTCGAGCATGGGCTTCCATGTCGAAACCCGGTTTCTCAACGCCCGCACACCCTTCGTATGGCGAGCTGACCCGACCGACCAGTATTGAGCCTGGGCTCAGCTCTCGAACGCCTGAAAGCCATCCCAAGTCGTCAACCGCCTTGATGATGGAGAAGCGGGCCCCTCTTTCAACCAGTTCACGGACGAAACCTGACACGTTGTTGGGCAGGATCGAATGGACACCAATTCTGCTTCCCTTGTCGACGACAGCGTAGTCCCAACCGGATGGTTCTGGCTCCGGCTCCGGCTCCGGTTCTGGCTCCGGTTCTGGCTCTGGTTCGGGTTCCGGCTCCGGCTCTGGTTCCGGCTCTGGTTCCGGCTCCGGCGCTTCGCAGATAGCGAGCAACTCCACGTCGTCCCAGTAGGCGTCATTGTGCTTGAACGCCCAAAGCGTCTTGCTGCGGAGGAACACGGTGACCATCTCGCCCTCGGCGGTCGCCTCAGCAGCCGGGACCTGGTGGTGTTCGTTATAGATATGCGCTACGGAACCCCAAACCACAGTGGAGGCGTATGGATTGGTGGCCCCGGTAGGATCTATGCCGACCGTGAAGGCGAAATTACCGATGGCGTCGTTCCAGGGATCGCCGTTCAGGGGCGGCGCATCCTCCTCCAGAAGGAAGGCTGCCCCTCTTCCAACACCAATTGAGCAACGCGGATCACCGACGCAATCAGTGTGCCCCTCGATCGGATGGTTGCTCCAGGCATGAGCCCACGCGGTGAGGCGAATCCGCGTGCCCGGCTCAGTGGGTACCTGCTGCAGAAACCCGGCATCGTGTCTGCGATGGAAGGTGAACAGTTTGAGCGCCTTCCGCCCGGTCCTAACCCGCGTGGGATCGCGGTCTACCCACGCGTCCTGCACCTCAGGCTGATCCCAGGTGCCCGGCTCGTGTCGGAACCAGGTTAGCCAGCCAGGAGGCGTGAAGACGTTGCCCACCTCGGTCTGGTGCGCGTCATCTTCTGAGGCGAAAACCAGGCAGCGGTGGCTCTGCTCCTCTGACCAATCGGCCTCAAACTCGCCGTTCTTCACCAAGTTCTCTGACACTTCTCGCCTCCTAACCCTAGAGCGCCACGCACGCAGGGACCACTAGCGGTGCGTCTTGGACCCAGCCCCTGACACGTCAAAGGCCAATGAGCCAGCTTCGAGCCGCTAGTTGAACCCCAACCCGCGCTCACGCAGGCTTACGAAGCGCTGCTGGCCAATGACCAGATGGTCCAGCACTTCGATATTGAGTAGATCCCCTGCTTCGACAAGCTGTCGGGTAACCGCCACGTCCTCAGGGGAGGGGGATGGGTCCCCTGAAGGGTGATTGTGAGCTACGATGATGGCAGCGCAGCCTCGGGTAATGGCGTCACGGAAGACCTCGGCGACTCGAATGTGGGAAGCGTTGAGGCTGCCAATGTAGACTGTGTCCGACCCGAGCAAACGATTGCGCGTATCGAGGTACAGCACTCGGAAGTTCTCCTGCTCGAGATGCCCCATCTCTGCCATCAGGAGCTGCGCCACGTCGGATGGGGATCGAACAACCAGGCGGTCCTCGGGTGTGGCGAGAAGCATGCGCCGGCCCAGCTCGAGGGCAGCCTTCAACTGGGCCGTCTTGGCCGTGCCCAGCCCACGCTCGGTCTGGAGCTGCGTCCGGCTGGCCCGAGCCAGACCGGGCAGACCGTCGTACTTGGAAAGGAGACGCCGGGCCATGGCCAGAGCGCTCTCTCCGCCCACACCAACGCGCAGGATGATGGCCAGCAGCTCAGCTGTCGAGAGTGCCCCCTCACCAAGACGAGCCAGTCGCTCGCGCGGTCGCTCCTGGGCGGGAAGGTCCTTGATCATCGTCGGCGTCGTGGCTCCACGCATCCTGACTCCTTATGCTGAGGCGGGTCGCTGGCACGGAAGCGTTGCATCGCACCTCCGCTCACTACCCAGGACTAGCGGGGTTCGATTTCGCCGTCGTGCAGTCGCTACTCGAACGCGGTCCTGACCTCAGGATCACGCTAGCAAATCGACTTGTGGTCCGAGACGACCAAGGGGAAAAGGGGCTTCGGCATTGCCAGAACACGAGTGACCGAAGCCCGATCTATGCATTTTGGCGACAGATGGTGACGGCTGCGCGAAGCCACTAGCTGCTGGCTAGGGCGGCCATGCCACGTCGTGACCAGCGAAAGGCGCGCTACATCTCCTCGATGACGATCGTCTCAATGGCGTCAGGCTCCGGCTGATCGGGGCCGGGCTGGGTTACTATGAGACTCTTGGCGACATCTAGTCCCT